>JAKFYM010000325.1 GCA_021730855.1 Bdellovibrionales bacterium | reverse complement strand
GGCCTACCCGATTGGCCCCCTCACCCTCCACCTAGATGGGGGCGCTCGCTTCCAGGCCGATATCACCGGGCAGAATATGTCGGAGATCGGGCTAGATGGCAGCGTGCAGACCCTTGGCCTGCAGCTGCAAGCCAAGGCAATGGCCGCGGGCTATGTGGAAGGTTATGCCAAAATGCTAGTGCTACGCGGAGGAGCGGGTGGGCAAATCGATCTGATTGACGCCAAGGCCTCCGTGACCGCGCGCTACGGCTTTGATGGAACACCACCTCTGTTTACCTTTTCCGCCCTCGTGCAATTCCTCAAAGGCCGTGTCTATGCCTTCATGGACTTTTTTGTTCCCTTCGGTTGGAAGCGGCTGATCGATCACAATCTCTATAGCTGGAATGGCCATTGTTTCGCGGCAGGAGCGGTGCAATGTCCCTAAAAATCTCGCTCGCCATTTTTCTGCTGCTCGCCACCTTAGTGGCCTTGCCGCAATTTTTGCCCAAAGAAAATATTCCGACCTCCGCGCCCCGTACGCCCCTCCCTGAGGCCCAGATCCTCTACCGCCCCGAAGCGGGCAAGCGCTATGTGTATGGCTTCCAGCGCAAACTGGAATTCCAAGGGATGCAGATCCCCGAAGTAAATCTTCGCGGCGAGTTCTACCTCGACGTGATCACCGTCGACAAACAAGGCTTCGAGGCGATGGCCAGTGAGTGGATCCGCGCCTATCCAAAATCCCTGGCCGTGCGCGTTCGGGTGGACGCCAAGGGCGAAGAGATGGCAATCTTCACGGGCAAAATCCGCGACGACGACGACGCCCAACACGTGAACATCCTCAAGGATTTGCTAGCCCAATGGGTTTTCCCCCTGCGCCGAGACACTGTGGGCTTTTATACCGCCAAGCTAGAGCCACAGTCCCTTAGGAGCTGGAAAAAAACAAAAATCACTTACAACAGACCGCAGGAAAACGTGCCCGAGATTTTTCGTTCCGTGCACACTCTTTTGTGGTCCTCCGAGCTAAATCTCCCGCAAGAAATCCAAGGCTCCGAGCACACCAAGATGGGGAAAACTCCTTTAGAGGTGACCTCCTCTTATTCGCTCTCCTTCCTGCGCGTAGAAAAATCTGCGCTCACCGCCGCCCAGCTCACCCAATGGAAACAACCAAGCAGCCTAGAGCTTGAAACCACCGAGAGCGCCGCCAGAGTCACGCCCTGGCCCGAATTGCGCGCAAGCCTTGCGGCGGGGGTGGAAAAAATCGGCACCAGCGCCCGCCTTGCGCTCTTCGGAGCTCTCGTGAAGCGGCTAGAAAAAAATCCGGAGATCCTACCGGAACTACTCGCCCTCCTCACCGCCGAGGTCAAGTCTGCCGGGGCTAGCTCGGAGCTCTACAAATTGATCGTGGGCACTCTCGCCACCGTGGCCTCACCCGCTTGCCAAGCAGCCTTGCAGACGCTTTTCCAAGATCCCGAGCTTGCCTTCACCGGCAAAGGCGCCATCCTCGGCGCCCTCACCACCACCCAGGCCAAGCTGGATGCGAACACGCGGAATTTCCTCCTCACCACCATGCAGGCCGAGCAGGACATAGACCTCGCCCACGGCGCGGCCTTTGCGCTCGGCTCCTCGCTCCAGCAGGCCGGAGCGGAAGCTAAACCTTCGATCGCATTAGTCCAAGCCGCTTGGCGCAAACAAACTAGCCTCGACCAGCAACTCGCCCTGCTCGACGTGATGGGCAATAGTGGAAGAGCAGAATTTCTTTCTCAGATCTTAAGTGCGATGCAGGAGCAAGATAGCGCGGTCCGCGCAAAAGCAGTTTTTTCCCTACGCTTCGTCAACACCGAAAGATCCACCCTCGCTCTGGCCCAGGCCCTAGAAGATCCCCTGCCTTCCGTGCGCCAAGCGGCGGTGAATGCCTTACAATTCGCGGAATGGCAGGAGGCCTACCGCGCCCCCCTTCAGCGCTGCGCCCTCGAGGACAGCGAAAACCAGCTGCGCACCGCCTGCCAAACCATGCTCGGGCGCTATGCCGGAAAATAGATCTATTGCTTGAGCGCGGCTAAGGCTGTTCGTGCATTGGCAAAATCCAGCTGCATCTGCGCCACCAGCGCCTCCACCCCGGAGAATTTTTGCTCCGGCCGCAGGAAGGCGTGAAACTCCACCTCGATCTCGTCTCCGTACATATCCGCCGAAAAATCAAAAAGATGGGTTTCTATTTTTAGGGGGAGGTCGGAACCATCGCCTTTAAAGGTGGGGTTGTAGCCGATGTTCGAAATGCTGAGGTACCAGCTGCCGCGCCATTTCGTGCGCGTGGCATAGACGCCCACGCGGGGGTATTTGCGATTCTCTGTTTGCAAATTGGCCGTGGGCACGCCGATGGTGCGGCCTCGACCCTCGCCCCGCCAGACCAGACCACGCAAAGAAAAGGGCCGGCCTAGGCATTCATTCACAAAATCTATGGAGCCCTGTTCGAGCGATTTGCGGATCAGGGAACTGGAAACCGGCAAGTCACGCACCTTGCGCGGAGCCACCACTTCAATGTCGAGCCCGCGCGCGGCGGCCAAGCGCTGGAGAGTTTCCACCGAGCCCGAGCGCTCTTTGCCGAAGGCGAAGTCATACCCAAGGTAGAGCGCCTTGGCCTCGAGCTTGTGCACGAGGAATTGGTTCACGAACTGGTCGGGCGTAATATTGCTGAATTCTCGGCTGAACGGCTCTTCAATCACCTGCTGGATCCCGTAGTGCGTGAGCAACTCGGCCTTTTCTTCATAGGTGGTGAGCAGGAGCGGAGCTTCGGTGGGACGAAGCACGATATGCGGATGCGGGCGGAAGGTGATGGCCACGGCCGTGCCCATAATTTTAACGGCATGAGCGCAGACGCGCTTGACCAACTCCTGGTGCCCTACGTGCACGCCATCGAAATTTCCGATGGTCACTACGGCGTTTTTCGGCGCTTCGTGGACCTCGGCCACTCCCTTGTAAACCTTCATGGCTCGTGGGATACCATAAACCATGTTTTCCAGGAAAGTCATTCTCCGCGCCCTGGCCTGCGCCTTGGTGGCGATGCTCCCCTTCCCCGACCTGGAAAACCAGCTCTACGACCTGAAGGTAAAGCTCCTCAGCGGCACTCATTTCCAAGCCCCAAAAAACGTGCTCATCGTCGAGGTCTCGAAAGACGACTTTGAAACGCTGAAACGAAACTTCTCCCAAGGCGCCGCGGCCGGCATCGAGCGCGATGGCCCTTGGCGCGAAAAATTCGAGACCCTAAGGAACCAGTTCTTCTGGGATGATAAAGTCTACGAGGCCGTGCTTTCCCGCATCTTGGAAGAAGGCCCCAAGCGCCTGCTCATCACCTTCTTCTACAACGAAAGCCTGGTGCTGCTCCAGGGGCAACCCTCGCTGCAAAGGCTCGTGCGCAGCCCCCAGGTGCTCTGGGCCAGCCAATTTGATCTCGACCAAAAACTCCTGAAGCCCGCTCCCGAGCTCACGGGCACCGAGAACTATGGCTTTACGAACCTGCATCCCGACGTCGACGGAGTCGTGCGCCGGGCCTACCTTGTCTACCGCAACCATATTTCCCTGCCCTTTCGCGCGCTGATCGACGAGCCCACGGCTGTCCAGCAATCGCTGCCGCTCTCGGAGCCCTTCCTCATCCACTATCTCGGCCGCCCTGGCTACATCCCCACCTGCAGCGTGCTCGAGCTTTTCGAAGCCCACAAACCCTGCGGCGACCTCAAGGATCGTTACGTCATCCTCGCGCCCACGGGGAATATCGTGGCCGGCGCCAACCTCTACCGCACTCCGGTGGGCTATATGAGCCGGGGCGAAGCGCTCGCGAACATCCTGCTCACGGCTCAGCAGGAAAATGAATTCGTGCCCGTGCATCGTTTTCTTTTGTTCTTTTTTGTCTATGCCCACTGCCTCCTGCTCGGCATCATCGTGCTCTCAATGGGGGGCCGCCGCCAGCTCGCGCGCCTCGTGCCCTTGCTTTTGGGGGAAGTATTTTTTTCGCTCCTGCTCATGCGCCTGCTCTCGCTCCAGGTTCCGATCGTGCCCTTCATGATCGCCACGGCCGTGACCCACCTCACTTTCTCGTGGCTGAAATTCGCGCAGCAAGAGAGCAAGCGCTGGCAGGCGGAGAAAAAAGCGCAGTACCTCCGCGAGCTCGACGAGCTGAAATCAAATTTCCTCTCGCTCATGAGCCACGATCTCAAGACTCCGATCGCCAAGATCCAGGCCCTAGCCGAGCGGCTCTACCGGGAAGCACGGGGGCTCAGCGACGACCAGAAGGAGTATCTGGTCTCGATCCAGCGCTCTAACGAAGAACTCAGCCACTATATTTTGACCATCCTCAACTTCCAGCGCATCGAATCGCAGGAGCTGCACCTGAACAAAAAAAGCCACGACATCAATCTCTTGATCGAAGAAATCGTGCAGCGGCTTTCCACGCTCGCCGTGGACCGGGGCGTGGAGATCGCGATGGAGCTAGAGCCGATGTTTGCCGTGGAGCTCGATGAACAGCTCATCCGCCAAGTGCTCACCAACCTCATCGACAATGCCATCAAGTACAATCGCCCCGGCACCAAGGTGACCGTGCGCTCGACGGACCTGGGAGAATTTGTGGAAGTGGCGGTCGAGGACAATGGCGTGGGGATCGAAAAGAGGCAGATGGATCGGCTCTTCAAAAAATTCTCGCGCTCCGAAAAGGGCACTTCAGAGCGCGTAAAGGGCACCGGCCTCGGGCTCTATCTAGCCAAATATTTCATCGAGCTCCATGGCGGGGACATCGGCGTGGAGAGCGAGCTAGGCAAGGGCACGCGCTTCCGTTTTCGGCTGCCGGTGGAAAGCTAATCGGCAATCACGAATCAAAAGCGAGTGGGCGAAATAGGGAAACGTGAGGTCACTAGCGGTGATGCGTTTGATCAGATTTCCATGTAGGTAGAGCTCGAGCTGCGTTTCCTGAGTCCCCTCTCTATCCATTTGGCCTTTTTGGTGGACACGAATCTTCACGCCCCTCGCCCGCGCCGCAGACAGGTCATACGTTTCCGTGACCTCCGCCCCCTGGCTAAGATGACGCACGCTCTCGCGCACCGCCCCCGTTTTTTTCAATGTCCAGCTGCGGAGCGCGCTTTGCCCGGCCACTCGAGGAATCTCCACCACCTCGCAGGAAACAATTCGCTGGGACGCACGGGTGGGGCCCTCGGCAAGGGCAACCAAAGGCAAGAAGAAGGCAAAAATCACCAAGGATCTCATGAGGGCTCCGGGAAGAAGGAAGGCCCTTTGTACAATAATTGATTATTACAATCAACATATATTGACGCCCAGCAATACCAAAGGAATTGACTAGAAAAAGTGCTTAGGATACAAGGCTTTTGCCCTGGAGGGGTGAATGAAGCCATTGAAAATCCTCGTCGCCGATGACGAAAAAGAATTGCGCGAAAGTATCCACGCCACCCTCGAGCATATGGGCTTTGAAACCGTGCTCGCCGCCGATGGCGAAGAGGCGATTCAGCGCGCCCAGGAAGAAGATTTTTCGATCGCCATCCTTGATGTGAACATGCCGAAAAAAACGGGGCTCGAAGCCCTGCGCGCGATCCGCGAGATGGATCCCTCGATCCTCGTGCTCATGATCACGGCCCACGGGAATGTGACCGACGCGGTGGATGCCTTGCGCGATGGCGCGTTCAACTACATCGAAAAACCGGTGAAGGAAAGCCACCTACGCGACCTCGTGGAAAAAGCCTCGAAGACCCACCAAGCAGTGCGCGAAGTGGCCCTCTCCTCCCCCACCCTCACGCTCGAGAACGGCCAAGAATTCGTGGGCCACTCCCGGCAAATGAAAAGTGTTTTCTCCGTGATCCAGCGGGTGGCCAATATGTCCACCTCGGTGCTGATCCGCGGCGAGAACGGCACCGGCAAAGAGCTCGTGGCCTCGGCCATCCACCTCTATGGCCAGCGCAAAGACAAACGGTTCGTGGCCATGAACTGCGGCGCCATCCCCGAAAACCTCATGGAGAGCGAGCTCTTCGGCCACGAGAAGGGCGCCTTCACCGGAGCCAACGCCCGCCACATCGGGAAATTCCAGTATGCCGAGGGTGGCACGCTTTTCCTCGATGAAGTGGGCGAGCTTTCCCCCCAGATGCAGGTCAAGCTCCTGCGCGTGCTCCAGGAACGCAGCTTCACCCCTGTGGGATCCAACCGCGAAATCCGTTGTGATGTGCGCATCATCGCCGCCACCAACCGCGACCTCGATCGCATGATCCGCGAAGGAATTTTCCGCCAGGATCTATTTTATCGCCTGAATGTGATGCCGATCTCGCTCCCGCCCCTGCGCGAGCGCCTCGACGATATTCCCCTGCTCGTGAGCAACTTCATCCAAAAATTTAACCGCCTGCACGGCCGTGGAATCCGCGGCATCGAGCCTGAGGCCCTGGATCGCCTACGCCAATACACCTGGCCGGGAAACATCCGCGAGCTTGAGAACGCGATCGAACGAGCCTTCGTGATGGAACTGAACGAGGAGATTTCCCTGCGCTCGCTGCCCGAGCAGATCAGCGGAATTTCCCCCGAAGACAGCCTGCGCATGCCGGCCCCGGTGGCCCGGGATCTTGAGCACGAGGGCGGCGAGCTCAGCGTGGCGGGAATCGATTTTCAGCTGGAAAAAGAAGAGTTCGAGCGGCAATTCATCATCAATGCCCTACGCCGCTTCGGCGGACGCATCAACCAGACCGTGGCCCACGCGAACATCCCCAAGAACACCCTCTTGCGGAAAATCCGCAAATACGACATCCGCCCAGGGGAGTATGGGGCCGAGGAAAGCCACCTCAAGAGTGAAGAGATGGTTCCGGACGAAACGCTTTAAAAGCGAATTTAGACATCCCGGAAATTTTTCAAAAATAGATCCCAGGGCTGGCAAGCCACACCTTCAATGTCCCGCTCCTGCGCATCCCGGCTCACATAGAAACACTGCGTACCAGGGCCAAAATCCGTCCCCACCCGCGCCAAAGAACGAACCTCTACCTCATTCACGCGTTCGGAAGATTTAATCTCGATCAAGACATTTTTCCGGCCTTTGCTGAGGATCAAATCCACCTCGCTCCCATTTTTGGTGCGAAAATACGAAAGTCGAAAATCCTTCTCAAAATACTGATTGAGACGAAATATCTCTTGGATGAAAAATGCCTCGAAAAGCTCACCAAAGCCCGAAGTGCCCGCCGTGGGAGGCGAATCCAAGGAAGCCTCCAGAGCTTTTTTTACGCCATTGTCGAATAAATAAAATTTAGGGGCCACGATCTGGCTCTTACGCACAGAACGGTGGAAATGAGGCAGAAAAAATCCTATATAGGTGTCTTCAAGGATCTGATAGTAGGTTTGCACCGTAGGCACTTGAACCCCCACCTCGCGAGCGATCGCGGAATAGTTCAGTACCTTGCCCGACATCTGGGCCGCCACGGTGAGAAAATTGCGGAAAGGCTCAAGCTTCCGCACAATCTGCTCTGCCTGGATTTCTTCCTTTACGTAGGTAAGCCCATAAGAACGTAGATAAGCCCTTTTCTCCGCCTCAGTCTCCAGGTTCAAGACCTTCGGCAGGCTGCCCCAGCGCAAAACATCAGGCAAATGGAAGGCTTCCCCCAGCTCCAGATAGGTCAGCGGAAAAAGAGAATTCATAAAGGCGCGTCCAGCGAGTAGGTTCGCAGCGCCCCGCTTCAGCTTACGCGCGCTGCTGCCAGTGAGCGCGAATTTCTGGTCATATTTTTCAATCATTCGGTGCACGAGATTCAAAAGCTTTGGCAGGCGCTGGATCTCGTCGATCACGATCCAATCATATTTTTTCTGTTTACAATGCTCTTCGATCCATTTCGGCTCGCGTAGCAAGCGATCGAAAGTTTCGTCGTCAAGCAAGTCAAACACCAGGGTGCGCTCTAAGAGATAGCTCCGAAAGAAGGTGGATTTTCCAGTCCCGCGTGCCCCGAATAAAAAAAAGCTATTTGTTTTCAATGGTTTAATTAGCCTATTGAACATACCTTAAGATTTTCTGCTATTTTTAATGTTTAGTCAACACCCTAGATGGGCGGATTCAAGTCCTGCCTAAAACTGAAAATAAATAAATCCCGAACCGCTCTCGAGCACCCGCAGTAATAAAGTAACGATCACAGCCGCCGCGCAACCGCCTCCAAGCACAAAAGACAAAGACTGTGGATGACGGGCTAGCCCTTGCCAGCGCGGCTGGCAAATGCCCCCCATTCGCTGCAAGAGCGAAGGCCCTCCCTCTCGCTCATAAAAAAGCCCATGCAGCCCGAGCGCCAGCACTAGGCAAATGCCCCCGCTAAAATATTGCTCCCGTCCGGGATGCACAAAGGAATTCACATAATTGCCAAGCGCTTCCAGATTCGCGGAACGAAAAACTAACCAGCCCACACAGATAAGGAAATAGGTAAACGGAATCGCCACCAGGGCTCGCGCCCAATGAGGCAGGCACTGCCGTGCCCAGGCATATGCCCGTGACTGTTTCCAGCCGCGTTCCCCGACTAGCAAGAGCCCGTGGTAGAGGCCCCAGAGCAGGAAGGTCCAGTTCGCGCCATGCCAGAGACCGCTGATCCCCATCGCGACCACCACCACTAGAGCAGTGCGGGCGGCTGTGCCGCGGCTGCCTCCTAGCGGAATGTAAATATAGTCCCGGATCCACTGGCTAAGAGTGATATGCCAGCGCCGCCAAAAATCGGCCGGCGAACTGGCCAAATAGGGAGAGCGAAAATTCTCGGGCAAGCTCACGCCGAGCATTTTGGCGGCCCCCCGGCCCATGTCGGTATAAGCGCTGAAATCCGCCCAGATCTGCACCGAATACAAGACCACGGCCAAGGCCAAGGTGGGGCGATCATAGGAATCGGGCTTGGCAAAAATCATGTCCACAAATAAACCCGCGCGGTCCGCGATATTGACCTTTTTAAAAAAACCGAGGCAAAACAAAAAAGTCCCCGCCGAGAAATCCCGGAAACGAGGCGTGCGAAGCGTTTCGATCTCCGGCAGGAAATGCTGAGAGCGCACAATCGGGCCGGCGATGAGGTGGGGAAAAAAACTCATATAGAGAAAGTATTTCCGCAGTCCCACAAAATGCGTTTCCCTTCGGAGCAGGTCCACCAGGAAGGCGATGCCCACGAGGGTGAAAAAGCTGATCCCGATCGGCAGGGGCAGGGCGAGGATGCTCGGGAATGGCAGCGAGGGCAGCAGCCCCTGAGCTTGGCGGAACAGCCAAGCGGCGTACTTCCAAAAAAGCAAATTTCCCACGAGCACGAGAATTCCGGCTTGGAGGAAAGCCCTTCTTTTTTCCGGAAATTTTTCTGCCAAAAACATCGTGACCCAGGAAATTCCTACCACCAGCACGAAGAGCAAGGTGTCGAACAAGCCCGACCACAGATAAAAAACCAAGCTCGCGCCTACCAACAACCAACTTCGGTACCCATAACTTTCACGCAGGAAATAGAGCGGCAGCACGCCGACAAAAAAGAAAAGGAAGAAGGGTAGGCTA
>JAKFYM010000430.1 GCA_021730855.1 Bdellovibrionales bacterium | reverse complement strand
TAGTTTACCCCTGCCACGGCAGTGCCATCACCGGTGGCGTAAGTTACCGTGGTGGCGGTGGACGAAGCGCGGTTGAGATTCACCGTGAAGGTGAGATTCGAACCTTCATTCGCCACTTGGTTCGTGGCGCTCGCCGTGGGCGCGCTGTCGGTATTCGTGATCGTGCCAGTGGCGGTATTCGTCACGGCATTGGTCGTGAGGCTGAGAGTGAACGTCAAGTTCGCGGTATAGATGCCATCGCCTAAGCTAGCGATCGTAACGGTTTTTGCAGTCTCTCCCGCAGCAAAGGTGAGGGTTCCCGAAGTGCCCGTATAATTGGTTCCCGAAATGGCCGTGCCATTGCTGGTGGAATAGGTCACCACCACAGAAGTGGCGGCGGCGCTACTGAGATTCACCGTGAACGTTAGGCTAGATCCTTCATTCGCTGTCGCGCCCGCGGCAGAAGCTGTGGGCGGCCCTTGCGCATCGGCGAGAGTGCCCGTGGTGGTATTCGTCACGGAATTGGCCGTTAGGCTGAGATAAAATGTGAGATTAGAAGTATGAATGGAATCATTCTGTGAGTTCACGGTCACAGTTTTCGACGTTTCTCCGGGATTGAAGGTGAGAGTGCCAGACGCGGCTGTGTAGTTGGTGCCGGCCATGGCGGTGCCATTGCTGGTGGCGTAAGTGACGGTCGTGGTGGTCGAAGCGGCATTGCTCAAGTTCACCGTAAAGACCAGGTTCTGGCCCTCGGTCACTCCCACACTGGCGGCGCTAGCGGTGGGAAGGTCGTCGATATTCACGATCGTGCCGGTGGCCGAAGCGGAAGCGCCTCCCGTCTCGGCAACAGTGAGCGTGAAGCTGCGATTAGGCGCATTTTCATTGTCGTGAGTGGTAGGCACGCTCACGGTCTTCACCGTCTCGCCTGCGGCGAAAACTAGCGCGCCCGAGGTGACCGAATAGTGAGTGCCCGACAAGGCAGTGCCATTGCTGGTGGCGTAATTAATTGTTTTTGCGCCCGGCAGGGCATTGGGCAAGCGGACCGAGAAAACCACGGGGCTGCCTTCGTTAGCCGAAGAGCTCGCCACGGTGGGCGTGATCTTGCCTTCCGCCACCGTGGCCGTGAAGCTTGTCGAGGCTGTATGCACGCCGTCGGAAGCCTGGATCTGAATGGTGCTGGCGCCCCAAAATCCCGTCGCCGGCTGAAAGGTGAGGCTACAATTTGGATAGGAGCCAGACCGCCGGATTAGCGCGGGCGGGAAAAGTGCGCCATTGGAGATCGCCAGGTAAATGGAGCTTTGGCAACTCAGGGGTCCATCTTCATCCGCGACGGTGAAATCCACCGTAAAGGATTCATCTTGGTCCGCGCTTACGTCATCTACAGCGGTTATCGTGGGCGCATTAGCATTCGGCTTAGGAGCAGATTTGCGACCGGCCTCTAGGTCTTTCGAGATCGGATTGGAACAGGCCGCGAAACCGAGCAAGACGAATCCCAGACACGTCCAGGCGATCGCTCGGTGAAATAAATAGATTATTATCTGGCTTGGTTTATCCATAAACCTAAGGTCGCGTCCCTTCTCTTACCTATTCGGCTCGCACCGGGACTTTTATTAGGTAAATACCGAACGTTTACGCAGGCATGAGGCGATTTATCCGGTACCGGATCGCTAGGGCGCAAGCAGCCCACTCAGGCAGCCATAGAGACTCTCTCCAGCGACACCAAACCGTCTCCGCGGGGAGACAGGCCTAGCCGCAAGCCATTGAATTTATTGTGCATTCGTTCTGGCTCTCCCCTTGCGTTACTTGGAGTAGGAGAACATATGAAGAGCACCCTCATTCCCATCTACTTGGTTCTTTGCCTGACTTTGCTTGGCTGCGGAATTCATCGAAGCGAGCGCCAGGCCTCTTCCACTCCTCAACAAGAAATCGAAGAACCCGCTTTAGTGGACGAAACTCCCGCAGAGGAAGAACCTAGCGCGGAAGTGCCCGCCGAAATTCCTATCGAACTCCCCGCTTCCGAGCCTTCCGATTCGTTCTCACTGGTGGGCACGTTTCGTTCGGAACATTGTTTTTTGAACAAAATGGCGTCGGAGGGTTTTGGACAAAGGATTTATTCCAAAGCCACCATTCGTTTTCTTAAAAACGGATCTGGCCTGAACGCCTTCGAATTGTATGAAGACGAAAACTGCGAAAAAGAAATTCTTTCCGGTCTTGCCAGCTTCACCTACGAGCTCGTAAAAACCTTCGGCAATGTTTCTGTGCTCAAAATAGAGCAGCAGAACGACCCTGAGAACGAGAAAGACGTGAGTGTGTACTGGCTCACCCTAGCTCTTCACAAAAACGGCCTCTTCCTCGACATCGACTACTCCACCGGATCTTCTGGCCCCTACGTTTCGGAACCCGATGAGAAAGAAGTATCGGAATTTTCCAATGACGTAGAAAAAAAGGGCGTGCTTTTCACCACCTATACGGAAGAGCTGGAGCAGGAAGAGAAGGCCGAAAAATCTGAACAACTTGAGGAGTTTGAATCTGCGGAGATGGAAATGCGTCGATGACATGGCGCGAGATTATGAAAATGGATCGGTAGTCTGTAGTTTCAAATGCCATAAAAATTTTTCCTCCTTGGCAATGAGAGCACCGAAGGGGACCGCAAAGAAGCGATCATAGGCGCGCTCACGCTCTACCTCGACTTCGTAAATCTTTTCCTGAAGTTGCTGAAGCTAATGGGCCGAAGGAGATAACGACGTTTTTTCAGTTACGAATCGCTGCAAAATTCTCAGCCAGATTTCCCTATTTTAGAGACCGCATACATTTTGCAATCTTGCGATGAAGATCGGTTTCCTTGGCGCCTCGAGGACCTATCAGGAAAACGCTTTGGAGCCTTTGCCGCTGCGGAACTGGAGCTTCGAGCTCCCTGAGTCTCACCTCAGGCAATACGGCCTGATTATGTAACTGCACAATGAACTCTGGCAAATACGCTACGGCGCAGCCGCGACGACATAGCTCCAAGGCGGACTCCATCATGGTCACGCGATACCTTACTTTCCGCTCAAATTTATGCTCCGGCCAACCATCGATTCCCATCACTTTTGAGGGAGTCCCCTCAGTGGGCAGCAAAGGAATCACAAAGGGGAGATCGCTAAACTTTTCTTTTTTGAATGCTTCTAGCCCAAACACGCCCATCGTTATCTTACCGATCTCCATGAATTCCACCCCAGCTTGGGGAACGGGCAAATAGGTGATTCCAAGATCAACTCGGCCATCGGCCACCGCCTGCTCCATCTTGCCCGGGCCGAGTTCATGAATTTCCAGGCCCTCAAGCTCAAGGAAGTTCGTGAGATAACCCAGAAAGTAGGTGGTAAAAACCTCAAAGGAGGCGATTCTGGTTGGCATCCAAAATTCCTGGTCGCGGATTTTTTTGGAGACATTCAGCCACTCATGCAAGAGCGGGCGAATCTGATCCCGGAAGCGCTTCCCCGATTCAGTGAGCCTGAGCCCACGCCCCTCGGCTTCCATTAGCTTTACGCCAACTTCTCTCTCAAGAAGCTTAAGCGCCTTGGAAAGCGCCGGTTGGGAAATGTGCAACACTTCTGCGGCCCGAACAAGAGATCCGGTCTCCACGAATACATTAAAATAACGAACTCGATCTATATCCATAAGGCAATCATCTATAACTTTAATGAACTTATATTCAAGTATTTTTCGTTTTACGTTGTGTCTATGAAAACGAAATGCCCATTTACCAGACTTTTGAAAAACAACCCGGTGGGATCGCTTCTGGCGTTTCAGAATGATCCCTACAAATTTTTTGATGAGCACCGGCCGGCGGACACGACCAAACCCGTAAGCTTGAACTTGGGTTTTCGGCGTTTCTTCTTTTGTTATGATCCGCGACATGCACAGCACGTCTTGCAGGATCATAGGCATCGCTACAATAAAAGCTCCCTTGTCTTGAAAAAGATCAAAGCCTTGTCCGGCCCGCAAGGGCTTATCCAGCTGAACGACAAGGATGCCCTAGGCGTTCGCCAAACCAGCGCGAAGCTTATGAATACGGCCGGAATGGATCGCTTGGTTCGTAAGGTAGATGGATTTGTGAAAGAAATTTTCCCGGTGATTGACCAAGCCATAGAAAAAAAAGCGGCCGTTGATTTGGTGCCCCATTTAACTCGAATTGTGTTGCGGACGGCCGGTGTTTTCGTCCTAAGTCATGACCTGATTTCTGAATCAGATAAACTCAATACAGCCTTTGTGGATTTGAATCGAAGGGCAGGGGAAAGCCTCAGAAGCCTTGGCAAATGCCCCTTTTCGCCAGGCCAGCGGCGATCACTAAAAACGATTCATTCCGAACTGGACCGCATCGCGGAGGAAGCCCTACAGGAAGACGCACCTTCGCTGCTAACGGCAATGGAAGCCAAGGGCGAAGAGAAGCTCTTTATCCGAGACCAGCTGAAAGCCTTTCTGTTTGCGGGCTACGATACCACCGCCTCTTCGCTCATTTTTGCCACCTACTTAGTGGCCGCCAATGAGCTCGCCCAAAGCAAAATCGCTCTCGAGGCTAGATCCATGCCGAGCCTTACCTACGAAAATCTAAAAAAATCTCGCTTTATGCAATCTGCCTACAAAGAAGCTCTTAGGCTCTATCCATCAGCCTATTTTCTGCCTCGCGAAAGCAGCCAAGAGGACACCTTAGAAGGCGTAAAAATCCCTAAAGGCTCGCAGGTATTTCTGAGTGTAAGGCATATACAGCGTCATCCCGACTACTTTGACAATCCAAATGAATTTGTCGCGGACCGCTTTTGCCAGGAACTCAAACACCCATTCTCTTTCATTCCATTTGGCGGCGGCCCAAGAGTTTGTATCGGAGCAGCCCTCGCTAAACTCGAAGCCACTCTAGTGCTGCAAAAGCTTTGCGAACGCTACGAGATGCGCCCGCTGCACCCTGCTCCGCCAGAGATTGAGGCATTGATTACGGCTCATACCAAAGCACCGCTTCCTATTTTTTTTAAGAGACGTGAAAAAATTGCGGCGGTGCAATCATGAGTGCGCTCAAAATTCAGCATACACTCCATGAAATTGAACGAAGCATGTCGGCATTCGCTCCCTACCGGGCGCCTGCTTTGTTCAACGAATTTCTCGTTAAAGGCTATACCGCCGTTACTTTGAGTTCCGTCCCGAAGGAGAAATTTTCCGAACTTTTACGGGCCAAGCTTTGCCTAGGAACCTTGATTACGCTTTACGACGATTTTGCGGATCGCCCCACACAAGCTGACCCACAACTATTGGAAGCTCTCTACCATTTGAGGTTTGGAAAACAGGAAAAGACTATTGCCCAACCCCTCCGCTATCGCCAAGTACTGGAATTTGCCCGGTCGCTATTTTCGGAGATCGAGATGGTCTTGAAGCGACTGCCGCAATACAGCCGCTTCCACGAAATTCTTAATTTTGATCTAGCCCAGTTTTATTCTGCCAATCAATTCAGCTCCCTTTTGATCGCCCACCCCCACCTGAACAACACCTTGGAAAATCGTTTGTACGCTCATCACAATATGGGAATGGTTATGGCGGCAATGATGGACTTGATGGCGGCAGAAAATTTACGGCTTTCAGAGCTGGGCGAGACGCGAGAAATTTTTTTAATGGGCCAACGCCTGGGACGGATTTTCAATGTCCTGACGACCTACAAAAGAGAAATCCTCGACGGCGATATCACCGGAGAGCTCTCTACTTGTGGGAATGAACACGATCTTGAACGGGCTAAGCGAAGGCTAGGGCAAGAGGTTCGTGGGCTCTATAAAAAAATTGAAGGTTTCAGTCTTCGAGTCACTGCTTTTTCCGTGCCCGCCTATCTCGAGGGCCTAATAGAAGTTCAAAAACTGCATGAGAAAATGGAAGGAACTATATGAATCAGATTTTGGGCGGATGCCTTTGCCAAAAAGTGCGATACAAAATTTCTTCGCCTCCGCTTTCTCAGGGGATCTGCTATTGCCATCAATGCCAGAAGAGTGGCGGCGCTTACGGCAGTCCCTTACTAGTTTTGCGTAGGGATACGTTTGAGTGCTCGCCAGTAGAGTTGCCATATTATGCAACAAAACCAGACCAAGGCTCGGAGGTGAGACGAAATTTTTGCCCGAGGTGCGGAAGCCACGTATTCGCGCAAATAACTGACTTCCCCGAAATTGTGACGGTAAAAGCCGCAACACTAGATGACTTTAGCGCCTTTGCTCCTGAGTACCTTGTGTGGACTCAGAGCGCTGGCCCCTCCTGCACTTTTCCACCAGGAACGCCGTCTTTCGCAAAAAGCGCTCCGTTGGAGAGGCTTGTGGGGAAGGGGGACTTAAAAAGCACCGAATGATTTCCACTAATTTAAGGTTTTCCCAAAACTGAATAAAGCTCGTTCAAAGATTTAAAATGAATAGCAGTAAGGCCAAATTTTTGCGCGGCCATGACATTGGTCGATGAATCGTCTATAAATAATATTTCCGATTTGTCGCAGTCCAGCGCGTCTACAGCATGCCTAAAAATTTGAAAGTCAGGCTTTGCAAAACCAATTTCCGAAGAATTGAAAATTTCATCAAACTCTTCCCAAATCCCCAATCGAGAAAGATCTTGTTTCAATCGACTAGTTGCATTGGTGAGCAATGCCAGTCGAGCGTTAGACTTGAAACCGGTAAAAAAATTCAGAACTTCGCGGTCGATCTCACCAGACGACTCACTCCACCCAGCCTCTGCTCTCTCAGCCACCGAGCTTCCGAATTGCACGGTAAGGTTCATTCTAATTTCTGCCCGCCACGCTTCATCAGATATTTTTCCAGTAGTCACTTTCTGAAGAAGATCTTTTTCGAATGCCGTTTGCGCAATGATACTTTTGGGCATACCTAATGCAGTTTCGATCGCTCTATCTCGTTGCGATGGAAAATGCCGAATAACTCCATCTAGATCAGAGAGAATAACTTTGAATTTCATCTCGCTTATTTCCCGCTAGAGTAAGGATCAAAATCATCCTTCAGCTCATTCGTCCAATGCCCGGCATCGCAATAACCCGGCGAGTAGACGACTTCTAATTTGATGCGGTCGGGATCCTCGAAGAAAACTGAATAATAGTTATCTTCACCAGCGGGTCGGCCCTCATAGAGGCACACAATACCATTCCCCCGAAGAACTGCTTCGTAAAATTCGTCCACCGCCTGCTTAGATGGCGCATATAGAGCAATATGGTTCAGCCCAATTCGCTTCCGATGGTAGCCATGCGCCAAATACTTATCTTCTGTGGGGCAGAGTACGATCTTCGTGCCACCGTCCGTGAACGTGGTGTGGCTTTTTTGACAAACCAATCGCTTCCACCCAAGTGGGCCTAAAATTTTATCATAGAAACGAATGCTTTTTGCGTAGTCGGAGACGTAAATTTCCACATGACTGAGTTTTGACATAAACAATAATCAATACTTTCAAATGTAAAATTCCTAGTTCTTGCAAAGATTATGCAAAAGTCTAAATAGACTAAAATAAAATTTCCCACCCAACTCCAACTTTTACCTACACTCTGGCGATTAAGTATGTAAATGTCGGCACTCTAGGAGTACTCACCTTTCCTGCCATCTGAACTAATTCTTAGATTGCCTCGGAGACAAACAGGTAGCAGCCCCACCGTTTCTTACCTTCGTCTCCCTCGGGCTGGCAGTAGTAGTGGCTACCGAACGTATCTTTGGCTTCAAACAAGCTTCCAAAATGCTGATGTTCCTGCGTTAGGTTGGGGTCTATTTTTTTCAACGCCTCTTCTACCGAACTACTAGTAAAAGAGAGTACAAGGCCCTTTTTCATCGTCACTTTGAGAGATTCGCTTTTCACTACAAAGTTCAAAGAACACCCCCTGCCATTCACATCTGGCATTTGGGGAGGGCACCAAAGAACAATACTATTTTTTTGATCGATCACAAAAGCCGCTGAATAGTCCTTCATTTCTCTAGCAGAAGCTTGTTGAAAATCTTCCTCAAGCAAATGAAGCAATGTTGGAGGAAACGCGTATTCCTTCGATAAAATTACTTCCGCCTGCGCTACAACTGAAAAACTGAAAAGAGAGATCAAAAGAATTTTTAACATCTGAGCCTCTTAACATGGGTTCGGCCTAATTCAAATTCGGGGAATTAAATCAAAATAATGCAGTGCGATTATTCTCCGCTCTGGGAGAACAAGCTCTAACCGAAAATCTGGAGAACAATGCGTCTTTGCGCGCCGCAATTTGTTCTCCAGCTAACATACTTACCTAATTCGGGGTGCCCTAAGATCATTGTTATCAATAACAATGGTAGCGTTCTTTTTAGGATGGCAACGGTCGAAATACAGTTTCTGGCCATCGACATATCGACGATTAGATTCCGCTCCCGGATCAGGTGAACCAAATCCGGGACCTCGCTGTCCTCCTCGCGGAATCGATACATTAAAATCCACTTCTAAGAAAATCGAGAAATCCCAATAGCCCAGAAGCTCAGGCCTATGCAGAAATATTCCATCAAATAGCAAGATCGAGTTAGGCAAAGCTTGATACGGCTCGCTCTGCACAAAGGAATCGGTGACATGATCAAAGGCTTTCACCCGATACTTGCCGGCTTCACCGGATGTAAGTGGATCCAGCAACGCTTCTCTGAGCAATGAATAATTATAAGAGTCTAAGAAAAAACCTTCTGAAGAAGTACGTCCGCGGTTGTAGCGAACTTCTCGCTTATTGTGAAAGCCATCCACTGAAGCGCGTATCACCGCGCGATCTAGTGCTTCTATATGTGGTACCAGCTCATCCGCAAAAGTGGTTTTCCCCGCTCCGTCAACGCCATCGATTGCGACCTTAACCACGCCTGTACGAGGAAGTTTCACAATTAAACTAGCCACACTTTTAAGTAATTCTTCCCTTTGTCTATCCATTTGAATCCCTTACGGCCCGCCTGGTAAATAAAGACAACGTAATGAAAGCTGTCCCTCCTGAAAGCCTAAGTCTTGGGCATCATCCGAGTTTTTTAGATTCGGAGTACTAGGCGATACAATTAGGCCAAGATTGCTCAATTACGGGCAATGCCAGCAATTCAGGAGATACTTTCAGACCCGACGCAGGATGGTCCGAGAGATGCATTTTTCACGACCCGAAGAAGGCTTGCTACTCATTCATAGAATCCTATGCTCTGGTGTGCCCTATCATTTTTTGGAGAATTTTTTCAAACTGACCCATATAACTATTGCGAACTCGCTCGCTTACTTCTCGCGCTATAGCTTGTTTATATGTATGAGAGGTAAGATTTCGGTCATCCAACATTTTTAGCCATTCTGATTCATCACTCTGAGAAAGCCATCCCGTGGTCATAGCCCATTCCAATGCCTTTTTAGGGCTCGCTATGGAAAGACCTTCCTGCCCTGCTTGTTTTTGAATCGACTTCCAGCATTGTTCGAAAGTGAACTCGAAAGCCTGAATGACAGCCGCCATATGCATTTCTGAACCATCGAAAGCCATACAAAATTCTTGTAATTTTTTTTGAGCTTTCTCAAAATTTTGAAAAAATTT
>JAKFYM010000337.1 GCA_021730855.1 Bdellovibrionales bacterium | reverse complement strand
GGCTTAGTGAACCTGTTTTGGCCGGATTTTCTTGGAAAGATCTTATTTTAGTGATCGGGGGCGGCTTCCTTCTCTTTAAGGCCGTGAAAGAGATTCACCATGTGGTGGAAGGCGTGCAACATGGGGAGGAGGGGGGCAGCACGATTTACGGCTCCTTCTCGGCGGCAATCACGCAGATTGTGCTCTTGGACATTGTCTTCTCCATTGACTCTGTAATCACCGCGGTTGGTCTCACAGAGAATCTCATGGTGATCTATGCCGCCGTGCTGATTTCCTTCCTAGTCGTGTTGGCTTTTTCTTCTAGAATTGCCACTTTCGTAAACACCCATCCCAGCCTGAAAATTTTGGCACTTTCTTTCCTGGTCACCATAGGCGTCACGCTCTGCGTGGAGGGCTTCGGTGGCCACGTGCCCAAGGGCTATATCTACCTGCCCATGGGTTTTGCGTTGCTGGTGGAAGTGCTGCAGATGCGGTTCTTTCATAATGCTGAAAAAAAGCCCAAGGTTCGTAAAACGTCCTAAGTAGCGGCTCGGCCAGGGGAAGTAAGGCCGGCGTAAATAAAAATTACTTTGCCTGAACGCTCTTCCATCACCAGAAAACCTTTTTCCGGTGGTGGATTTTTTTGTTTCCACATTAAAATAAATTAATTAGGTTTCGCATTTTCTCCGGTGGAAAATAGGGCTTACAACCGGAGGAAGCGTAGGATGTTCTTTAGTGCCCTTATTCTTTTCTTGTCTACCAGCCTTGTACAAGCAGAAATCCAAAATGAATTTTCCCAAACCGGCTTTATTGTGGCCGAAGACCTCGTGGTTCGGGAAACAAGGAGTGGATCGCGCTATCTATTGCCCACCGGGCTGGAAATTGCCCTGCTCGAGCAGCGGTTAGATCCAGAGCTTGGCTTGCTGATGCACATTGGTATCGACGTGGCAGAAAATGCTGCGCTTCCCTCCGACCTCTGGGTCCCTGCCGCAGATTTGCCCGTGGAAAGCCTGGTGCCCTATGCGCCTGGAGCGGGCTCGGATTCCGAATGGCTTGCCAAGATGACGTATTGCTATCGTTACGTGAAGCAGTACCTGCTTCAAATCGGAAAGGTGAACACCTACCTGCCCGGAGCCTCCGCCTACCAAGCGGCCACAATCCTTCCGCGCTATGGGTTTCGCAATACCGGCCGTAACCCACAGACGGCCCGTGAAGGGGAGGTCTGCGTCTACGCTGGAGGCCCGCAAGGGCACGGGCATATCGAAGTGAAGCGTAATGGGAAATGGTGGTACGGCTATGGCTATATCGATCACCCCATACGGAACCGCCGATTCCTGGGATGCTTTGATAAATAAACTAACCCAGAATGCGCGACCAGTTCCGTGAGCGGCGGAGTCCCATCTTATGCAGGAAATAAGTGCCGGTGGTGATCAGCACCTTCATGCCGTAGTCCCAGATATTGACGTAGTTTTCCTCATCGCCATAGTGGGTGGGGATGGGGATTTCCACGATCTTGAGCTTACGGTCCACAAAGAGAATGATGATCTCGGTATCGAAGTGGTAGTCCGAGGAGAAGCGGTCGAAGGGGATTTTTTTCAGGGCTTCCACGGAAAAGATGCGGTAGCCGGAATGAAATTCGGTCAGGCGCGTGCCGAGAAAAAAGTTCTGCATGGTCGTGAGCGCGCGATTCCCGAGGAAACGGATGATCGGCATGCCGCCGGCTAGGGGATTGCCGCTCATGCGCGAGCCAAACACCATATCGGCTTTTTTGGTGGCCACGGGCTCGATCAGGCTTTCCAATAGCTCGGGTGCGTATTGGGCATCTCCGTGCAGCATGGCCACGCACTGGTAGCCTTTGTCGATGCAGCGCTGGTAGGCAATCTTTTGGCTGCCGCCATACCCCATATTCTGCGGATTGCGGATCACTTCGAGATTGTGCAGGCCATGCTGCTCCCGGTAATCCACCACCACCATATGGGTGTTGTCGGTGCTATTGTTATCAATCACAAAAATCTCGCCCACCCGCGCACGCAGGCCCTGAGGGATACGGTCTAGGACATTGACGATAGTAGAGGCGGCATTGAAGGCCGGAATGAAGATGGCGATTTGGTCGGCGCGGATCGGGGTCGTCACAATGAGTCCTCAATGCTGTTTTCTATTTCATACCTCTTGGTTTCGCTTTATTCTCGCTATCTTCGGAAATTATTTCTAGCGTGGCGCGCAAGGGCCAGGAGGAATCAGGACGAAATCGGGAGGACAGATGCTTTTTCGCCAACTCTTTGATCATGAATCTTGGACGTATACTTATATTTTGGCGGATGCTCGCAGCCTAGAGGCCGTGATCATTGATCCGGTGCTAGAGCAGAGTGCTCGGGATCTTGAGATTCTGGAGGACCTTGGGCTTACGCTAAAATATGTACTGGAAACCCATCTGCATGCCGACCATGTGACGGGCGCCGCCCTTTTGCGGGAAGCCACGGGAGCCAAGGTGGCCATTAGCCAAGCCTCTGGGGTGCAGTGCGCTGATTTGCTCTTGGGCGATGGGGATCGCCTCGCTTTTGGGACGCACGAGCTACTAGCGATCGCCACCCCAGGGCATACGAATTCCTGCATGAGTTACCTCTGTGAGGGGCGGGTGTTCACCGGCGACGTGCTGTTTATCCGCGACGTGGGGCGGACGGATTTTCAGCAAGGCTCTCCGGAGAAAATGTACCGAAGCATCACCGAGAAGCTTTTTGCCCTTCCCGAAGCCACTCTCGTCTATCCAGCGCATGATTATAAGGGCCGCATGGTGAGCACCATCGCTGAAGAGAAGGCGAGGAATACCAAGGTGGGAAGTGGGAAGAGCTATGCGCAATTCCAGCAGCTGGTGGCCGAAATGAAGTTGGGCCAGCCCAAAAAAATCCACATTGCGGTACCTGCTAATATGCAGTGCGGAAAGATGCAGCTCGAAGCCGGCGCTTGAGTGGCTTGCGACGCCGCGCATTAATTCGGACTTAAAGAATTTTCTTTTCGCTAAACCTTGAGAACGATAGGATAAATGCACCGTAATCGTCGGTAAAAGAACTTAGGAGATACAAATGAAACGCGTATTTACGTTAGCCGTGCTTTGCGCACTTTTCTCGCTCCCTGCTTGCACCAAAAACAACCAAGAAGCTGCTGCTCCTGCGGAAGGCGTAGAAGGAACCACCACTCCTGCTACCGAGAACACTGTGCAGCCCACAGAAGAAATGCAAGAGAAGCCCGCCACTACTGCCCCAGCTGGTCACTAGGATTTGCTAAGACGTCCGGTTGCCTGATTTGGTGCCGGACGTATTTTTTTGTCTACGCTTTTCCTGAAAAAATTCCCGCAGCAAAGCTCCCGATTCCTCGGCCAATGGTCCCTGGCGTAGACGTACCGCATGATTTAGCTGCGGATGATGGAGGATGGGAATCTCTAAGCTCAAGGCGCCACCCTTAGGGTCCGTGGCCGCATAAACGAGCTCTTCAATTCGGCTCAGCACGAGCGCTCCGGCGCACATCACGCAAGGCTCTAGGGTCACGTACAGAGTGCAGCCACTAAGATTCCAATGCCCGTGAGACTGCGCTCCCGCGTTCAAGGCTTGCACTTCGGCATGTGCGGTGGGGAGCCGCAGCAGCTCGCGCTCATTTTTGCCCGTGGCAATCACCTGCCCGTCCCGCACGAGCACGGCGCCCACTGGGATATCGTCATGAGCGGCAGCCTTGCGTGCTTCGGCCAGGGCTAAACTCATAAACTTTAGGTCGTCAGCCGCGCCCATCTTAACGGAAGGCGAGTAGGTACTTGAGGTCGTCGTCGTCGAAGAAAAGGCCCATACCGAAGAAATACGTCATCCGGCTCGGGCCGTAGGTAACCGTCTGCACGCCATTGACCATATAGTATTCTTGTTGGCGGTACTTGCGGATCGAATCCACGCCTCCGGTGACATAGACCGACGACCACAGCTGCATGCGGCCCCAGATGCGCGCGGTCATGGGCTCGTCCTTGCCCGGAGAGTAAATGTCGGCATGAATGCCAAAGCGGCGCTCCGGATCAAACCAAAAACCGATGCCCACGGCGCCGCTGTCTTCGATCAAACCCGCACGCAGGTCGAGGGGGCCAAAGTATTTCCCGAAGAGCGCGGTGATGCGCAGGCCCTTCTCTTCGTTCACGGTCTTGGTTTCCACGGAGGGGGCACTATTGTTCACGGTGGTCACGGTCACTGTTTTTCGATCGCGACCGCGGGGATCGTTGGTGAGGCCAAGCAGGTAGTAGCGGCCGGGATTGGGAGCAATGATCACGGAGAACTTTGCCTTCACGCCGTCATAGGAAGGAACGCTCATCGCCGACATGTCTACATAAGTCTTCAGTGCGCCGGCCTTGCCGAGCAAAAGATTGATGCTGCGGATGGCGCCCTTGAGGTCTTCGAAAATCGAGGGGTCGTTGATGAATTTCCCGATCGTGCCTTCTCCCTCTCGCACCTTTTTCATGATCGCTTCGCCATCAGCCATCGCGTTGCGCAGGGAAACCATGGCTTCGTCCACGTTTTTCATTACCTTGCCGCTGGGGCGCAGGAGTAGTTCAAGATGTTTCATCGAGGCGTTCAGGTTGACAACCGTTTCCTTAAATTCTTTTTGTTGGGTCACTTCCCGCAGGTCGCCCACCATTAGGGTGAGTTGGTCGATGAGCTTGCCCACCTTCTTCACAGTGTCTTGGAGCTCGGCCTCTCGCGAGGCATTGAGGGTGCCGGTTTCCTCGGCGTGGGCTTCCGTGCTTCCCAACGAGAAAACGGCCGAAAGGATTTCTCCCATTGCTTGCTGCCAAACGGGCTCGCCCTTTTCCCCATTCGGAGTTTCCACATCCGTGTCTTCGCTCTTTTCTAGCTCGATATAGTCGGGCGAGCGCTCCGGGGCAGAGGAGGTGTTGTTGATGTTGTCGTCGGGGGCGTTGGAGCTCTGGCCATTTGCGGGAGCAGGGGCAGGTTCGGAGCTAGGGGCTTTGCCGTCCATGCGGTCCACGGGCTTAAGCTCGAGGAATTTGTCGCCGAGAAAACCGGCGGAGCGGATATAGGCACGGGTCTCTTGGGTAAGAGTCACTGGCCCTGTCACGCATACGCGCACGAGCACCCGGTCGCCGTCTAGTTCCACGGCATTGATATAGCCAATCTCCAGGCCGAGCGTGCGCACGGGGGACTTGCGGCGGAGGCCGGTGGCATCGTCTACATGAATCTTCACCTCATTGCAGGAGCGGTACCAATAGGGTTGGTCGTTCACATAGACGCTGAAGCCCACAATCAAGGCGACTCCAATCGCCGTGAAAATTCCGATTCTTATGGTTCGGGTCACGTATCCTCCAAGTTCTGGTGACGCTCTTCGAGCGAAAAAAACTCACGCACATCGGGATCGGGGCTGCGGAAAACGCCCTGAGGCGGACCCACGTATTTGAAAACCCCGTCTTTCAAAAAGGCAATATGCTCGGCCACGTTAAAAACCACATGGGTGTCGTGACTGATCACAATCGAGGTGAGCTTATGCTTGCTGCTCACGTCTTTAATCAAATTCGTTACCATCATCGTGGTGAGTGGATCAAGACCTGTGGTGGGCTCGTCATAGAGCATGACGGAGGGTTTGAGAGCGATGGCGCGCGCCAGGGCCACCCGTTTGCGCTGGCCACCGGAGAGCTCGGCGGGCATTTTGTAGGCATGATCCATCGAAAGGTCTACGCTCTCCAGGAGCTGCTGCACACGCTCGTCTCTTTCCGCTTTTTTTAGCCGTAGGTGCTCTTTGAGCGAAAAGGCCACGTTATTGTAGACATTAAGCGAATCAAAGAGGGCACCATTTTGAAAGAGGATGCCGAGGTTTTTCCGCACTTCCTTGAGTTGCTTACGGTCCGAGGCCTTCACTTCCTGGCCGTTGACCTTGATCGTGCCTTTGTCGGGTGCCACGAAGCCCATGATCTGTTTCAAGAGCAGGGATTTTCCGCTGCCCGAGCCGCCCATGATGTAGGTTACCTTGCCGCGGGGCACTTCGAGGTCCAGGCCGCAATGGATTTTGAATTTTCCAAAGCCCTTTTCCAGGCCATGGATTTCCACCGCGAGGTCGGATTGCTTAGAGGGTGAAGGTGCTAGGGTCATAGGGTAAATAAGCCGTCATCACATAGTCGCTAAATAAAATCCACAGAGCCGTGGTCACCACCGCTCGGTTCGTGGCCACGCCCACGCCCTCGGCATTGTTCTCGGCATAGTAGCCGTAAAAGCAGCCGAGCACCGACAAAAAGAAGCCAAAGATCATCGCCTTTACGAGGCCCTGCCACACATCATTAAAGTCCACGGCCCAAGCCAGTTGCTGCCAGTAGACGGCGCCGTCGGTGTCTAGCACGGCGGTGGCTATGAAATAACCGGCCGAACAACCAATGATGGTGAAGTAGATGCAAAGAAGCGGGAGCGCGAGAGTGCCGGCCGCGATCCTCGGAGCCACCAAGTAATTAAAGGGGTCGGTGCCCAGGGCTTCCATGGCATCGATCTGCTCGGTCACGCGCATAGTGGCGAGTTCCGCGGCAATGGCGGCTCCTGCCCGGCCCGAGACCATGATGCCGCAAAAGACGGGGGCCAGCTCGCGCATCAAAGCCATGCCCACCGAAGAGCCCAGGAAGCTATCCATGCCGAAGTTGTGGAGGGCCACGTAAGTCTGGAAAGCCAGCACGCTCCCGATGAAGATGGCACTGAAGGTGACCACGAGCAGGGACTGCACGCCAATAAAGTCGAACTGCTGCAAAAAGAGCGGGAGGCGGCGATGGAAAGCGTGGAAGCCAAGCATGGAGTTCCAGATGAAACTCGATAGTTTACCTAGGAAGGTAAAGGGTGATATAGCAAGGCTAAACATAGACGACAGTCTAGTCCGGTGCTTTGGGTTTGTCATTGGTTCCCTAGTAGAAAAATGGTTCTACGCGGACTCCGTTCCGATCCATTGCGCTGCGCAATTTGAAAGCCTTAGCTCATGAGCGCCAAGCACATTCGAAATTTTTCCATCATCGCGCATATCGATCACGGCAAATCCACTTTGGCCGATCGCCTGATCGAGGTGACAGGCACGCTCACCAAGCGGGAGATGGAGCACCAGGTGCTCGATTCGATGGACATCGAGCGCGAGCGCGGGATCACGATCAAGGCGCAGACGGTGCGCATGAACTATACGGCCAAAGACGGCAAAGTCTATGTGCTCAACATGATCGACACCCCCGGGCATGTGGACTTCACCTATGAGGTTTCCCGTTCTCTAGCGGCCTGCGAGGGCGCGATCCTGGTGGTGGATGCCTCCCAGGGCGTGGAGGCGCAGACGCTCGCAAACGTTTATCTCGCCCTTGAGAACAATCTCGAGATCTTTCCGGTTCTAAATAAAGTTGATTTGCCAAGCGCCGAGCCCGACCGCATCCAGCAGGAGATCGAGGACGTGATCGGCCTAGATGCTAGCCATGCCGTGAAGATCTCGGCCAAAACGGGCCTCAATGTGCCGGATGTGCTCGAAGCGATCGTGGCGCGCATTCCTCCGCCCCAGGACCAGGGCGAGTTCTCAGCCTCCGCCCCTTTGCGAGCGCTGGTGTTTGACTCCTGGTTTGATTCTTACTACGGCGTGGTAGCCTTAGTACGCGTCTTCTCGGGCTCGGTGAAAAAGGGCGATAAACTCACCATGATCCATACGGGCAAAAATTTCGACACCCAGAAGGTGACCTATTTCACCCCCAAGATGCACGATGCCGAGGCCCTCAATGTGGGCGAGGTGGGCGCGATCATCACTGGCTTGAAAGACGTACGCGACGTGAAGGTGGGCGATACGATCACGATGGTGGGCCAAGTGGCTCCGCAGATGCTCAAGGGCTTCAAAGAAGTGAAGCCGATGGTTTTCTGCGGCGTCTATCCCATCGAGAGCGATGACTACGCCAACCTCCGCGATGCCCTCGAGAAGCTCCAGCTCAATGATTCGGCCTTCACCTTCGAGCCGGAGACTTCCGGTGCGTTAGGTTTTGGTTTCCGCTGCGGCTACCTTGGACTTTTGCATATGGAAGTGGTGCAGGAGCGGCTCGAGCGGCAGTACAACCTGAGCATTATCTCCACCGCTCCGAGCGTGGTGTACAAGGTGACCACCACGCAGAACGAAGTGGTGCTCGTGGACAATCCGGCCAAGCTGCCCGCGCTCACGAGCATCGTGAAAATCGAAGAGCCCTATATCCGCTGCACGGTGCACACCCCAAATGATTTTGTGGGCGCAGTGCTGGCAATGTTCCAGGAGCGCAGGGGCAATCAGCAGGGCATTGACTACATCACCAAGGAGCGCGTGCAGGTCAAATACGAAATGCCGCTCTCCGAGATGGTCTTTGATTTCTTCGACAAGCTCAAGAGCATGACCCGCGGCTATGCCTCCATGGACTACGAGCTCATCGACTATCGCGAGGGCGATATGGTGCGGCTCGATATCATGCTCAATGGCGAGCCTGTGGATGCCCTCTCGGTGATGATCCACCGGAGCAAGGCCGCTTTCCGCGGGCGTGAGCTGGCCAAAAAACTAAAAGAGTTGATCGAGCGCCAGATGTTCGAGGTGGCGATCCAGGCCTCGATCGGCTCCAAAATCGTGGCCCGTGAGACCCTCTCGGCCTTGCGCAAGAACGTGCTGGCGAAGTGCTACGGCGGCGATATCAGCCGCAAGCGCAAACTCTTGGAAAAGCAAAAAGAAGGCAAAAAACGCATGAAGCAAATCGGATCGGTGGAAGTGCCCCAGGAGGCTTTCCTCGCCGTATTGAAGGTGGATTAGGGTTTGGGCCGCAGACTAAGACGATTGTTCTGGGTGATCTGCGCGGCCTTCGCGCTGCGGGCTTGCGTGCTGGAGCCCGTGCGCATGACCGACGACAGTATGGTCCCCCGCCTAAACGAGGGAGATATCGTTTTTGTTTCCAAGGTGAGCTACGGGCTGCGGGTGCCGGGAGCCGGAGCCCTGCTTTTAGAGTGGAAGCAACCCCAGAAGGGGGAGCTCGTGCTGGTGGCTTCGATGAGCGACCCTCCCGCCACGGTGCTGCGCCGGATTGCGAATGTGCCTGGCGAGCAAATCCAGCTTCCAGGAAAAGACCCGCAGATTTTGAAGGCAGACGAGTACTTCCTGCTGGCCGAAACTCAGGCGGAAGCGCTGGATAGCCGTCTTTTTGGTCCCCTTGCCCGCCGTTTTATCGTGGGTAAGGCCACGCACGTATGGCCTAGCAAAACTTCTTCTGCCTCGGGAGGTTCGGGGGTAGAATCGTCCAAATCCATCTGGAGGCTCCCGCAACGGATCCTATGACCCCACTGCGCCACTTATTGGGAATCGAAGACTTAAGCGTTCAGGACATCCGGCTTTTCCTTGACCAAGGTCGAAAATTTCAAAAAGCAGTGGCCGAAGGGGCGAAGAAGTTCGATCTCCTCGAGGGGAAAACAGTGGTGAGCCTCTTCTACGAAGCCTCCACCCGCACCCGCGGCTCCTTCGAAATGGCCGCCAAGCGCCTGGGCGCTGATTTCATCCACATGAATGCCGATGCTTCCTCCAGCGTGAGCAAGGGCG
>JAKFYM010000210.1 GCA_021730855.1 Bdellovibrionales bacterium | reverse complement strand
AGATTTATAGGGATTTCCTTCCGGACCATAATCCACGGCCTCACTCACAGCGTAGCTTAGGTCGTTCCAGCCATTGTAGACCACCACTAGATCCGGATGAAAATCAACTAGCTCGGAGAGGAAATAGAGCGCCTCCAAATTAGAGGCGTAACCGGCCACTCCGGCATTAATCACCTCTATTTTTCTTCCCGGATATTTTTGCTGTAAAACTTTGCGCAACTGAGCCGGCAAATTTTCCGATGGAACATAAGCTCCTTGCCCAAAAACCGTTGATCCCCCTATCATAATCACACGAAAAACGTCCCGAGGCTTTTCTCTCGGATAGTGAAATTCGTAGTCACCGCTCGACATAAAACCCTGTTCATTCGAGACGTAAAGAAACTTTGCTTCATGAATAAGCGAAATATTTTTTCCAATGCGCCAGCCCAAGAGCGTATCCGCAGGGAATACTTCTTTCCAAGCTCCGCGCAAGGAAGAAAGGTTGCCGAGGTACCTCTGTT
Organism: Bdellovibrionales bacterium; assembly: GCA_021730855.1. GTDB lineage: Bacteria > Bdellovibrionota > UBA1018 > CAIPTA01 > CAIPTA01 > JAKFYM01. The sequence goes on along the minus strand of JAKFYM010000210.1, from coordinate 9,171 downwards.
TCCCTGGAGGGTCCGGACGCACCAGGGAAGGAAAAAGCCTCCGGCCAAGGCTAAGATAGGCAAAAAATTCAGGTGCCGCTTTTCCCTTAGACACTCGATAAGCATAAATGCCTGTGAAGGCGAGTTCACCGAGGAGGAGAACGAACAACAGAAGGAGAGAAATCTTTAGTTTGTTTCGTTTTAGGCGACGAAAGGCCAGTTCAAAGCGGTTATTCTCTAGATCGTTATTTTTTTTCTCTGCCATGCCTATCCCCAAGCTGATTTCAAAAATCAATATCGCACTTAGCTTTGCCAGGCTATGGCTTTTCCTGAATTGATTTGACTCGCTTCCCTTGAACGGATAGACGGCCTCTATGAAACACCTGCTCTGGCTTTTACTCCCGCTCCAAGCGAATGCACTTTCCCTAGACTGTACTCCCTATGGACCACCAAGAATTCAAGGCGCCGAGCGCTTTGCCCACATCGAAATTGCCAATAGCAAGGCCACCCTGGAAGTCACAGACCTTGTCGCCCCCTTCCAGAGCATCACCTCTGCCTTAGTCCTTAGCCATGCTAGCTATTCGGAAGCGGGTGGAAATGCTGCTGCTCAGTGGCGAACCAAAGACGGCACAATGGCGATCGAGCTCGCCCTGGTTTCCTTTGGAAGTTGGTGGGGAGCGAATCTTCGTTTCTCTATAGAAACAAAAACTTCCTTCCTAAAATTCAGGCCAGGAGAAGAATTGGAATTCATCTGTAGATAAAACCATGCAAAAGATAGCCCGAGTTTATTGGGCGTGATAAAAAAGAAGAATGCGGAAAAACTTGGCTGCCTTGGGGCTCTTCTCTTTCTCCATTCTTCTTGGTTTTTCCGTTGGCAGCCAAATCTTCCGACACCTGCCCATTATTCCAATCTTCAATAACCCTTACGAAATCGTAAGTCCTCTGGTGGAGCAGAACTATCACCCCATAAATAATATCCTGCGTTTTCTAGTCCTTCTGCTTTGCCCGGTTTTGGCTTGGCTGGCTTTGGGCCGGCTGCTGCCGTCTTACAGGCCCTCCGCTCTTCCCTCGGAGACGCCAGAAAATCGCTGGGAAAAACGAGTCTGGTGGGCCGGAGTAATGTTCTTTCTTCTCTTCGGCGCTATGGAGTTCTACCTAGGGTTTCGCCCTCGCGCCTATCCCGACACCTTAGATGTCTTCTGGGCCTTTCACGAAGCAGAGTGGCTAATGCCGGCATGGAATTGGTGGATAAGCGGAAAGATCTGGTCTGCCTCCTTTTTTGCCCATGGAGCTTTTTATGATGTTTTTAGTGCCGCCATGGCTTGGAAATTTTTCGATGGCGTGAGTATCAGTGCCTCCAGAATCATGGTGAACTTTCTCACTCAGTTGACTATTTTTGCTAACCTGGCATTTCTAATTGCTGCCTCCTATTTCGGCTTTGCCTCTCGCCGCCACCTCGCTGCTCTTTTTTGCTTAGGAAGTTTGTACTCCGTCTATGCACTCACCCAACATTTTCATTTTTTGGAGAGGCGGGATTTGCCCGTTCTCTTAGGACTTTGTTTCTTTCTCCTCGGTCTGTGCCGCGAGAAACGCTGGCCTTTTTTCGTGACCGGCCTATTCGCCGCCTGCAGCTGGCTCTACACCATTGACCGCGGAGTGTATTTCACGGCTTCCATCGGCATAGTGCTCATAGCCACCGCCCTGCTCACCAGAAAGTTTCGGCAAATGGGCTGGAATCTTTTGCTGGCTCTTGGCGGAATTGTTTTTGGGCTTGGCCTCTTTGCTATTTGGATCGGTAGCTCCGAGTTCTTGGAGGGCGTGCGCACCACCCTCTTTCACTTTCAGATCAAAGACCTGAGCGATGGGTCTCCCTACCCTCCTCCTGGATTTCCGATCACCAACGCAAAATTCTTGTTCACCACGCATACGTTTCCCTTGGTGGCTCTCTGCGTGCAAGTGCTGGCGTTTTTTGTCTTTCTGCAGAGGAACCGCTGGAAAGTAATGCTTCAAAGTGAATGGCTAGTGCAGCTATGCCTCTTGGTTTTTTCTCTCGTATACTATCGATCGGCGCTCGCCCGCTGCGATGAAATCCATTTCCGTTATGTTTCCACTTTTGCCTTTTTAGGAATGGCTTATGTGGCTGTGCAAGCAGTGGTGCATAGTCGTTGGTGGCAGCTGCGATTTGGGTCGATTTTTTTCTTAGGCTTGGCACTCCTTTTTCCCGCAAAAATTTTCCTGGGAATGCTGCAAAATATTCCAGAAAAAATGGTTTCTGACCTCAGTTTACGAAAACAGCCTGTGCATGAAGCTGATAACTTTTATCTCTCCGATTGGCAAAAAGAGATTCATGCATTTTTAAGAGAAGAATTCCGTGACGAAAAATGCTTCTATAGCTTAGCGAACGAACCGCTCTGGCCATTTCTCTTGCGCAAACCAAGCTGCGGACGATTTTACCTAACTTGGTTGATCTCCGACACTCGCCTGCAAAAGATGGCTATCGCCGAATTGGCGCAGCATATGCCGGGCAAGATCCTGATGCACACCCCGAACCCAGGAGATGAGATCGATGGCATCCAGATCGAAAGACGGGTGCGCCATCTCTACAATTTCATTTCCGAGCACTACCGCCCATACCGCACCCACAAGGGCTGGGAGGTGTGGATAAGAAAGAAAGCAGAACACAGCCAAAGACAATTTGACCCACGCCCCCTCGAAAGGTATGCAGGGGGCGGAGGTTCCCTTGCTCAATTTTTTCCTATTCGCTAGCGTTTGCGCTTTTGCCCTCTCTCCTGCGGAGGACTTGGAAAAAAAACGGGAATCGGCCATTCAGCAGCTGCAAATCAATTTGGACGCAACCTATGAATCTCTGGCCGCTCCCTTTGTACATGCGTCGAACGAGCAAGAACTGGAAGCGTTTTTAGACGCATTCAAATTGCGCACAGATTTTCCCTCCATTCCCAATCCCGAAGAAAAGCCCAGCCCCCATCTCACGAGCATGCGCATCTCCGCGCGGGGCGCTTTGCTCTTTACCGAGGTGGAACAAGAAATTTTTGGGCGCACCGGGGTGTTCACGCTCTACCCGGCCATGGGCTTTGCCGCTGCCTTCCTCGAGGCCAAGACAATCGCTATCTCGCCCAGCTTGCTCCAAGTCTTAGGGCAACCCAATACCCCATGGCAGGGCGCCGTGCGTTTCATTATGGCGCATGAGCTTTCGCACTATCTCTTGGAGATGAAGATTCGGGAAAGCGGTGGCCTGAGTTGGAACGGCTATCGCTCCCGCCGAACCATGGTGCGCCCTGAGGATTCCAAGTCTGCCAGAGAATTTCTCATTCACTCTGGTCTACGTAGCGGAGCTCATGCCGAGGTAGATGCCCTGGCCGCGCTTATTTTGCAGAGGATGGGGTTTGATAAACAAACTATCTTTGAAGCCTTTTTATTAGGAATAGATCTAGACCGCGGAATGGGAAAAAATCGCCGGATTCCCCCTACGCTCTCCGTGCGCTTCAGCACCCAGACCACCCTACGCGATCTCCAAAGCATTGGGATGGGCCTAGAGGGGGAGGAGCGAACCTTGCCGCATTTTGAAGACATCATTCGCGCTCTATCGCTGCAGCGAACGCTATTTTCTACTGAACTTTCCATGCTTTAAGCGGGCAAAATTGCGATTGCTTAAATTCATGCAACGCGTTATATTTCTGGCCCCGCATTGTAAAAAATTGTAGGAGTGCCGATGCTCAAGCGAACCCTGTGGATTCTCGGTCTTTTTTTAGCCCTGCCCCTACAAGCCGCCCCCCTCCCCGTGCTGGTCTGGGACCAATACTTTGACGAAGCTCCTTGGGCAAATTTTCTAAACCTTCCCGATTCAGGTCGCCTGGGCAATACCTTTGCCTTTGACCCCGAATACCAGGCTCCAGATAGCGGAAAAAACAAAACCAATATTCATGGCCTGAAAGTGGCGTTTACCTTGCTCTACGGCCTACCCGAGGTGGTTGTTCACCGCGCTCACGATGGCTTTTTGCCCTGGCAAGGAGCTCGTACCTGCAGCCTCACCGAAGACGCCCACATTCAGGTGGCTCTAGCTAAAGCTGGGTACCCAGCTATTCCCAACTGTCGAGCCGCGGCCATCGAAGGAGTGCGCAAACTTAGCAACTTCCTTCGCGAAAAAGGCATTCGGGTCGTGAACATTAGTCATGGCTCCTATTATTCTAGGTACCGCGATGCCTCTCTGCCCGGCCTGCAGCAGCAGTATCCGAAAGTAGCCCTGGCCGATCTGGAAAAATACATCTACCAAAACTTTCTCGCCCTCGGAGAAGTGGTGGAAGGTCTTTTTGCGGAAAATCAGGATGTGGTGTTCGTTCTCGCCGCCGGCAACTACGGTGTGCAAGTGAATCAAAAACTGCAAACCTCCTGGGGCGCAGGGGAAGTGCCTCTGCCCACAAGATATGGCAGCTATGCCGGGATTTATGAAAATGTGATCGCCACTGCTGCCAGCTATGATGGGAAAAAACTATCGGACACCTCCAACTTTGGCGCTGATGTGGTGGATTTTGCCAAATTTGTAGGAGAACAAAATCCCGATGTGTTCATGACGCCCGAAACCCCTTACCTCCATAACGGCCGCATGGTGGCTCAGGATTTTTTCACCGGCACCTCCGCCGCCGCCGCGGAGACGAGTCGCCTCTACGCAAGAGCTATCTTACAAGAAACAGGACGCCTCGTCCTCACCCCGCGTTTCTTAAAGCACTTCAGCCAGCAAGTGGCCACCCGTCTTCCCGATCTTCGCGGCAAGGTCGTGAGCGCAGGTCTCCTAGAAGACACTGTCTTTCTGGCGGAACTCGCCAAGCTTAGCCAGGCCGACGTAGATCGCATCGGCAGCGCCGACTAACAGGAAGCCAATGCCCATTCCCATAGAAATAATTCTTATTTGATTTTTTTGCAGGGAATCTGCTGAAACCCAAGCGGGCTATGCAAAAAAACGTGGGCCTGGGTGTAGTCGCCAAACCGAATGTGCAGCTCCAAGTAAATTTGCTCTTCTGGCGACTCAAAGACGTGCACAATATCCTCCGCCTCGGCGCTATATTGGTAGGGAATGGGCAGCGCCCTGGATCCTTCGGTGACCACGGCGGATGCCTTTTCTAGCTCAATGTCCACGCGCGAGGAAGCTCCCACGCACTCATAGGCCGGCCAGCCAGCGGCCGCGGAATAGATCGAGAAAAAAAGGAAAGTCAGCATAAGTCCCTTTATTCTTAGCGCTTTGGCAATCGCGCGCAACGGGAAAAAATGCTACCCTCTCGGCCATGCCGTACCAACCGCAGAAGATTGAAAAAAAGTGGCAAGCCTATTGGGCGCAGCACAAAACCTTTGCTGCCGAAAATGCCAGCCCCAAGCCAAAATACTATGTCCTAGACATGTTCCCCTACCCTTCCGGGGCGGGCCTCCATGTGGGTCATCCTTTGGGGTATATCGCTTCCGACATTGTTTCTCGCTTTAAGCGCCACCAGGGCTTCAATGTGCTGCATCCGATGGGTTGGGATGCCTTTGGCCTGCCCGCAGAGCAGTACGCTATCCAGACCGGCCAACACCCGGCCCTCACCACCGAAAAAAACATCGCCACCTACCGCGCCCAACTCGATCGCATCGGCCTTTCTTTCGATTGGGAGCGCGAGATCTCCACGGCCGATCCTAAATACTATAAGTGGACCCAATGGGCCTTTGGCCAGATGTTTGCGCATTATTACGACCGCGAGGCCGACAAAGCCCTGCCGATCACGCTGCTCGAGGAGCGCTTTGCGAACGAAGGCAATCGCGAGCTGCCTGGAGATACCCAAAAGTTTTCGGCAGCCGAGTGGAAAGCCATGGACGAAAAGACCCGCGAGCAAGTGCTGCAGCAATATCGCCTGGCTTACCTTGCCGACCTTCCGGTGAACTGGTGCCCAGCCCTAGGCACCGTGCTGGCGAACGACGAAGTGAAGGATGGGCTCTCCGTGCGGGGCGGGCATCCGGTAGAGCAAAAAATCATGCAGCAATGGTCGCTCCGGATTTCGGCCTATGCCGAGCGCCTCCTCCAAGGGCTAGCGCAGCTCGATTGGTCCGAGGCGATCAAGGAAATGCAGCGAAACTGGATTGGAAAATCCGAAGGGGCCGAGGTGGATTTTGCCCTCGAGGGCCTCAGCGAGCGTTTGCGCGTTTTCACCACGCGCCCGGACACGATCTTTGGCGTTTCCTGCATGGTGCTGGCCCCCGAAAGCGAGTGGGTGGCCAAGGTGACCAAGCCGAGCGAGCGAGCCGCGGTAGACGCCTATCTAGAAGAATGCAAAAAACGCACGGAGCGCGAGCGCCTTGCCGAGGTGAAAAAAGTCAGCGGCGTGTTTACGGGTGGCTATGCCCTACATCCTTTCACGGGGAAAAAGATTCCGATCTGGGTGGCCGACTATGTGCTCGGCGGCTATGGAACCGGCGCGATCATGGCCGTGCCCGCTCACGACAGCCGCGACCACGCCTTTGCCAAACAATTCTCCCTGCCCATACTCGAGGTGATCGCCGGAGGAAATCCACAGGACGAGGCCTTCGAAGCAAAGTCCGGCATGGTGCTAAACTCCGAATTCCTCAATGGCCTCGAAGTGCCCGCGGCCATTGAGCGCGCCACTCTCGAAATAGAATCCAGGGCCTTAGGCCTGCGCAAAACCAACTACCGCCTGCGCGACGCTATTTTTTCCCGCCAACGCTATTGGGGCGAGCCCTTCCCGGTTTATTACAAAGACGGCCTACCCAAGATCCTGCCCCTCGAAGAATTGCCCGTGGCCCTGCCTCCGGTGGATAAGTACCTTCCCACCGAAAGTGGCGATCCCCCTCTCGGGCGTGCCAAAAATTGGCAAACAAAAAATGGTTATCCTTTAGAGCTCTCGACCATGCCTGGTTTTGCCGGGTCTTCCGCCTATTATTTGCGCTATATGGATCCGCATAACGACCAGGTGCTTGTCGACAAAGACATCGCCAACTACTGGCGCGAAGTGGATCTCTATATCGGAGGCTCGGAACACGCCACCGGCCACCTGATCTATTCGCGCTTCTGGTGCAAATTCCTAAAGGACATCGGCGCCTCCCCCATTGAGGAACCTTTTCGCAAGCTCGTGAACCAAGGCCTCATCCAAGGCCGCTCGAGTTTTGTCTACCGCCTCAAGAGCGACCCCAAGACCTATGTGAGCCGCGGCCTCAAGGACAAATACGAAACCCAGGAGCTTCATGTAGACCTTGAGCTCGTGGACAACGACATTCTTGACCTCGAGGGCTTTCGTGCCTGGCGGCCCGAGTACCGAGACGCAAAATTCCTTTGTGAAAAAATAGAACAGGGCGGGAAAGCCTACGAAGTCTATCGCTGCGGCTTCGCCGTGGAAAAAATGTCTAAGAGTTTTTTCAATATCGTGAACCCCGATGCCATTTGTGAGCAATACGGCGCCGACACCCTCCGACAGTTCGAGATGTTCCTTGGGCCCCTCGAGCAATACAAGCCCTGGAATATGAGTGGGATCGAGGGCGTGTATCGTTTCGTGCAAAAGCTCTGGCGCTGGGTGCATGGGGGCGAGGATTCTGAAGAACTTGTTTTCACCAATGCCCCTCCCCCGGAGGCCAGCCTGCGGCTCCTGCATCAGACGATCGAGAAAGTGACACTTGGAATTGAAACCCTGAATTTCAATACCTGCATCTCGCAATTCATGATCTGCGTGAATGATTTCTCCACCGCTAGGGTGCAGAACAAAGAGTTCCTCCAAACTTTCGTGGTCCTGCTCTCGCCCTTTGCTCCACACTTGGCCGAAGAGCTTTGGGAAAAAATGGGGGCCACCGAAAGCATCACGCGGGCACCCTGGCCCAAAGCCGATCCGAAACTGCTCGTGGCCGATACCATGCGCATCGCCGTGCAAGTGAACGGAAAACTTCGCGACCAATTCGACGCCCCCGCCGCCTCGACCCAAGAAGAAGTGCTCGCGATGGCCCGTGCACGCACGGAGGTGCAGAAATTCTTGGAAGGCAAAGAGCTGAAAAAACAAATCTATGTGCCGAAAAAGCTCGTGAACTTCGTGGCGGTCTAGGATGAAGCTCGTCACCACCTGGAAGGGAAAATCGCTTTTCGAGGCCAGCGATGGCCAGCACACCAGCGTGATGGATGCCAAGCCCCCTTTCGGGCAGGACACCGCCCTCTCTCCTAAACAACTTTTATTAGCGTCGATCTCGGGCTGCACCGGCATCGATGTGGTGGGCCACTTGCGTAAATCTAAGGCTGAGCTCACGGCTTTTTCCGTGGAGGCCCAGGCGGAATCCGTAAAGTCCTATCCGGCCGTCTTTCAGGAAATTCTTTTGGATTTTTATCTCGAGGGCAAGGTGGATCCCGAAGCCGCCAAGGAGGCCGTGGCCCTCTCGCAGTCCCAGTACTGCAGCGTTTCGGCTATGGTTGCCAAAGCTAGCCCCATCCGCTACCGCATCCATATCAATGGAGCGCTGGTGCACGAGGACCAGGCAAAATTTGTCTAGAAGCGGTCTCTCTGGGCACTGGAACGGGGCCGAGGAGGCAAGAGTAAAGGGCCTCAACAGAGCAAGACCACTAGCCCGTAAGCTCTGCTTCACTCTAGGCCAGCATTTTTTCGTGCGCGGTGTGCTGACTATCCCGACTGCTGAAAATTCCGGAACTTATTGTGAGCAGAGCAAAGGAGCCGGAGATTCTCGGGTTTGTTGCTGCCTCCTTTGGCGTATTCGACAATATGGTCAATTTCTAGGGCGTGTCGGCTGGTGCAGCGCTTGCCATTCTTTTCGTATTCGCATTGGTGGTTGGCCCTTTTCCAGACGAGGCGCTCTGTGGCTTTAGGGATATGACGCGTTCGATTTTCCTGCGCTTGGGGCGCCCTACGAGGCGACGCATCATCCACCTTTAGCGCCTTATCTGCGAGGATCTCGATGAGCTTGGCCAGGTCTCCCTTATAATTTTGATGCGCTAGCAGGCCTTTGCATTTTTCCAATTTTTCTAGGAGCTCAGGGCTGGCGTAGAAAGAAAGCTTCACCTTGGCCTCGGGATCATAACGCTCATTGAGCTTCTTTTCCGCCTCTCGGGTGGTGCAATCATAGAGGCTCTCGAGCACCTCTTCTTTTTCTTCCCTAGGCACAACTCTCTTTTTCTCTTCCCGGCGAAAATGCCCCTGGGCT
>JAKFYM010000014.1 GCA_021730855.1 Bdellovibrionales bacterium | reverse complement strand
GCACAATAACGCAAAGCGTAACCCCCCTAAGCCATCGAAATCAATAGCCCCTCTCCACTCTTCCCATGTACAATTCAAAAACTATAAGGAGATAGAGAATGACCAATCTGCGGAATGTCGTGGTTGTGGAAGGAGTGCGCACTCCCTTCGTAAAGGCGGGCGCCGATTTTGCCAAGGTGCGGGCCCATGAGCTCGGGCGTGTGGCCATGCGCGATCTAGTAGAGCGCCTGGAGCTAGCGGACGGCGTGGGCAACAAAGCCCGCGTGAAAGTGGACGAAGTCTGCGTGGGCAACGTGGGCAGCCCCGAGGACGCCGCCAATATCGCCCGCGTGGTGGCGATGCAGGCAGGTCTGCACAAATCGATCCCCGCCTATTCCGTGCACCGCAACTGCGCCTCCGGCATGGAGGCCATCCTCCAGGGTTGGCTGAAGATCGCCAGCGAGCAGGCGGACGTGATGCTCGTGGGCGGCACCGAGAGCATGAGCAATATGCCTTTTATTTATCGGCCCGAAGTGGTGGAAGCCTTCATGCGCATCAAGGGCGCGCGGAGCCTGCCGCAGCGCTTGCTGGCGTTTTTGAAATTGCCCCTAGGCGCGCTGATGAATCCGATCGTGGCCATCCAAGAGGGCCTCACCGATCCTTTCTGCGGCATGAACATGGGCCAGACGGCCGATCTTCTCGCCAAGGAGTTCCGCATTTCCCGTGAAGAGCAGGATCGTTATGCGCTTGAGTCCCATCGCCGTGCCGTCTTGGCGCAGGAAAATGGCAAACTCGCCGAAGAGATCGTGCCCGTAGGGATTCCGACCAAATACAAAACTATGGTGAGGCATGACGTGGGCCCGCGCAAAACCCAGACCCTCGAGCAGCTCGCCAAACTCAAGCCTTATTTCGACCGTGTGAACGGCACCGTGACCGTGGGCAATGCCTGCCCGATCACTGATGGAGCCGCTATGCTGGCGTTGATGAGCGAGGAGCGCGCAAAGTCGGCCGGCTATACCATTTTGGGAAAAATCCGCGCCGTGGCTTTCACTGGCCATGAGCCCGAGCGCATGGGGCTTGGGCCAGTCTATGCCAGTCACAAAGCCTTGCAGAAGGCCGGCCTCCAGCTCTCGCAGATGGACGTGATCGAAATCAACGAAGCCTTCTCCGCCCAGGCGATGGCCGTGGTCAAGGCCATGGAATCCAAGGAGTGGTGCCAAGAGAAGCTCGGCCTCGGCCAAGCCATGGGCACCGTGGATCCCGCGAAATTAAATCCAAATGGGGGCGCCGTGGCGCTTGGCCATCCCGTGGGCGCCAGTGGCGCTCGCGTGGTTCTCACTGCACTAAAAGAACTCCGCCGCAGCGGAAAGCAATTTGCGCTTTCCACACTCTGCATTGGCGGGGGACAAGGGGGCGCCGTTGTTGTTGAAAGAGGGTAATTCCATGACCACTTATACCAATTACAAACTCATTGAGCGTGGCGACGGCTGGACGGAGGTTTGTTTTGACCAACCCGATTCCAAGGCCAATGTGTTCACCGAAGCGGCCTTGCGCGAGCTCGGCCAGGTGGCCCAGGAGCTTTCCGAAAAGCGCGACCTCAAGGGCGTGATCTTCACCAGCGGGAAGAGCGATATCTTCATCGCCGGCGCCGATCTAAGCCTAATTAAGGGGCTCGACACCATCGACAAAGCCATCGAAGGCTGCACCTTTGGTCAGCAGGTGATCCACCGCATTTCGCTCCTGCCGTGCGAGACGGTCGCCGCTATAAATGGAGCTTGTTTGGGTGGCGGATTTGAGCTTTCGCTTGCCTGCAAAAAGCGCCTCGTGAGCGATGGCAAACAAGTGAAGATTGGTCTCCCCGAAGTGCAGCTCGGTATCCTGCCCGGATTTGGCGGCTCCGTGCGCCTGCCACGCCTGGCGCCCTTGCCCACGGCCCTTGACCTCATCCTCACCGGCAAACAAGTAGACGGAGTGCGCGCCTACAAAATGGGCATTGCCGATGCCCTCCTCCCTCAGCAAGATTTCAACGAACGCGCCCTTACCTGGGCCAAAGCCAACCAAGGCAAGCCCGGCCGCCGCGTGCACACCTTCATGACCCAGATGATGGAAAAGTTCCCGCTCCGCGGCTATGTCTTTTCGCAAGCTCGCAAGACGGTGATGAAGTCGACCAAGGGCAACTACCCAGCGCCCTTGAAAATTCTCGAGCTCTTGGCCGAGATCCACGGCATGAAGATCGAAGAAGCCCTCAAGCGCGAAGCCAGGGCTTTTTCCGTGCTCGCGGTCACCCAGATTTCCAAACGCCTGATTGAGCTCTTCCAGCTCTCCGAGAGCGTGAAAAAAACCAATGGCGTGGGGCCCGAAGTGAAAGCCAAGCCCGTCGAGCGCGCGGCCGTGCTCGGCGCCGGCGTGATGGGCGGCGGGATTGCCTGGGCGTTCGCTAACAAGGAGATTCCCACCCGGATGAAGGACATCACCTGGGAGGCCGTGGGCCTCGGGCTCCAGCAGGCTGGGGAGAACTTTGGCTTTGCACTCAAACGCAAGAAGCTCACCAAAAATCAGTTCATGGGCAAGATGGGCCACATCAGCGGCACCCTCGACTATTCCGGCTTTCGCTCCTGCGATGTGGTGGTGGAAGCCGTGGTCGAAAATATGGACGTGAAAAAGAAGGTGCTCGCCGAAGTGGAGCGCAATGTGGCCGATGACTGCGTGCTCGCCTCCAACACCAGCTCGCTCTCGATCACCGAAATGCAGTCCGTGCTGAAGCGCCCCGAGAAGCTAGCGGGCTTTCACTTCTTCAATCCCGTTTCGCGCATGCCCTTGATCGAAGTGATTGCCGGCGCAAAATCCTCGCCCGAGACAGTGGCCACGCTATTTGAGTTGGCCAAAAAATTGGGCAAGACTCCGATCGTCGTCAAGGACGGCCCGGGCTTCCTCGTGAACCGCCTGCTCCTGCCCTATATGAACGAGGCCCTCTTTTTGTTCCTGGAAGGGGTGTCGGTGGACCGCATCGACCGCGTGATGCTCGAGTTCGGAATGCCCATGGGCCCACTGCGCCTAGTGGACGAGGTGGGCATCGACACCGCCTCGAAAGTGGCCAAGATCCTGAACAATGCCTTTGGCGCCCGCGCCGAGGCCTGCCCCATCTCCGAGTCCATCGTGAAGAGTGGACGTCTGGGACGCAAAAATGGCAAAGGCTTTTATGTGTACGAAGATGGCAAACACGTGGCCATCGACGACACCGTGGTGCAGCTTGTGCCGAACCGCACGAACCGTAGCGTGAACCTCACCGACCTCGAGTTGGTCCAGCGCATGACTTACGCGATGGTGAACGAAGCCGCGCTAGCCGTGCAAGAGGGTGTGGTCAAGACTCCCGGGGAAGTGGATCTTGCCATGATCATGGGCACGGGCTTTCCGCCCTTCCGTGGCGGGCTTCTCCGCTATGCCGATAGTGAATCGCCGAAAAAAATCGTCGACACCCTGGAAAAATTCGCGGCTGCCGGGGCAGGGGAGCGCCTGCGCCCCAGTGCAGCCTTAAAAGAAGTGGCCCGCCGCGGCTTCTTCTATTGATGCCAGATGAGCGGATTCTCTTCTTTTATCGGCCTGCGCTACCTCCGCTCAAAGAAGAGCAACGCCTTTCTCTCGCTCATCACTTTTCTCTCGATCGCCGGCGTGGCCGTGGGCGTGGCCACGCTGATCGTGATCCTCTCCGTGATGGATGGCTTCGAGGGCGCGCTGAAAAGCCGCTTGGGCCAGGGGGAGTTTCACATCCTCGTCACCCGCGCGGGCGACAATGTGGAGCCATATTTTGAGTTCCCTCCCGATAGCATCAATAAAATTTATTCTCTAAGCTCCGACATCCAAATGGTGAATCCCGTGCTCGCCACCGAGGCCATCCTGCGCGCCGGAAAAAAAGTGGCCGGTATGAGCATGCGCGGGGTTTCGGAAAGCCATATGAATGTGTTGGCCAAGAGCCTAGTGGAAGCGGTGGAAGGGCCAAAGGTTCTCTCCCCCGATGGGCTGTGGCTCGGCAAGGAGCTCGCTTATGAGCTCAATGCACTTCCGGGGGATAAGGTGCAGGTGATTTCGCCCACCGAGACCGAAGGGCCGCTCGAGAGTGTGCCGCGGGTGCGGGTTTTCCGCGTGGACGGGATCTTCGAGAGCGGGATTCCGGAGAAGGACTTGCACACCGTGTATGTGTCGCTGGATGCCGTGCGAGAATTTCTGGGGCGCGCGCAAAAGGTGAATCGCGTGGAGATCACGGTGAATGATTTTCAAAATAGCGCCGAGAGCGGCCGTCTAATCCGCGAGGCTCTTGGTGCGGATTTTCTGGTGAAGGACTGGAACCAACTCAACGCCCATCTCTTCGCTTCGCTCAAGCTCGAGCGCATCACGATGTTCGTGATCCTTACGATGATCATCCTCGTGGCGAGTTTCAATATCGTCACCTCGCTCAAGATGACCGTGGTGGAGAAACGCAAAGAGATCGCCATCCTCCAGGCGATGGGCGCCAGCACCCGCCAGATCAGCAGCGTCTTCCTGATCCAGGGTGCGGTGATCGGCAATGTGGGCACCCTGATCGGGCTGGTGCTCGGCCTAGCGATCACCTTTTTCTTGCGCCACTATCCGATCGTGCAGCTGCCGGATGTTTTCTATGATCGCACCTTGCCCGTGAATGTTTCGCCTCTCTTCGTGACCGGGGTGGTGGTCACGGCCGTGCTGATCGTGCTGGTGGCTTCCTTTTTTCCTGCGCGTGGGGCCGCCCGTTTGCCGCCGCTCGAAGGCATCCGCGATCTATGATTCTTTCTCTTCTCTTGAGCTTAGCCGCCTTGGCCGCAGAGCCCACTCTTCAGGGCCGCCCCGTGCTCAAGCATCCGATCGTGCTCGTGCATGGATCCACGTTTGAGGGAGCCAAGCTCGAGGTGGGGATTTTGAATTTTGGCGAGTACTGGCGCAATGTGCCCGAATTCCTCGCAAGCTCGGGCACGAAAGTGCACGTGGTGGAGCTGCCTTCCAATGCCACGATTGGGGAGCGCGCGGGAGTGCTCAAAAATTTCATTGAAAGCGATCTCCGGGGCCAAAAGGTGAATCTCATCGCGCATTCCTTGGGCGGGCTCGACGCCCGGTATGCGGCGAGCGTGCTCAAGACCAAACAAATTCTATCTATTAGCACCACCGGCACTCCGCACCGGGGCACTCCCCTAGCCAACTGGGGCGAGCGGCAGCGCAAGAACCGAACGGCCTGGTATTGGTTTTTCCGTCTCCTGGGATACGATATGGATTCGCGACGCTTCTTGGGCGAGATCACCACCGACTATATGGAAACCGTCTTCAATCCTCGGGTGCCGAATGTGTCGGGCGTGACCTACTTGAGCGTGAAGACATCGGCCCGCTTCTCTGATGGCACTATGAGTTACCTGCTGTGGTTCCCTGCGCTTTGGCTAGAGGGAGAAAAACATGCCTTAGGCCAGGAGGGCCACGACGGTCTGGTGCCCTTAAGCTCGCAAGGCTGGGGGAAGGAGCTGGAGGGCAGCGCAGGAATCGATCATTTGGCTCAGATAAATCACCATGAATTTCGCACCCAGAAGCCCGAGGCCGAAGTCTTGGGGATTTATGCGCGCCTCTATGATGAATTGAGGCGGAGCGGCCTATAACGTCCCTTGTCAGGGGGCGCCCGAGCTGCTACGAAAGAAGAGAGGAGATTTTTTATGTTCGGACTCAGCCTTGGACACCTGATCATTCTCGGAGTGGTGGTTTTGTTGTTTGGTTCCCGTCGTCTTCCGGAGCTTGGTGCGGCTTTAGGACGAGGCATGCATGCCTTTAAAAAAGGTTTGTCAGGAGAAGAAGATCTGCCTCCTGCCTTGGGGCATAAGCCCGAAGAGGGCACGCGCGAGCCTGATGCCGTGCTGCCCGGAGATAAGAAAAAAGCTTAGGCAATTCGATGAGCCTCTGGCGTTCTCCCCACGATCATCCTGCTCCTTTTTCCCAAAAGCGGAAGGCTCTGTGGATTGCCATTGGGCTTAGCTGCGCGGCCTTTGTGTTGCAGATGGCAGGGGCTTGGTACACTGGCAGCCTAGCCCTCCTGGGCGATACCGCGCATTTGTTCACCGATCTTTTCTCCCTGGTCATGAGCCTCGTGGCTTTGGTTCTCGCGGCTCGGCCCACAAACAATACCCAAAGTTTTGGTCTCTACCGCCTCGAAGTGCTGGCCGCTTTTTTGAATGGCATTTTGCTCTTGGTGGTGGGCATTGGGCTCGTCTGGGAGGGCGCGCACCGCTTACTGGAGCCCCAAACCGTTTTGGCGATCCCACTTTTGGTGGTCTCCACGATCGGGCTCTTGTTCAATTTGCTTTCGGCTCTTTTTCTTTCCCGCGCGCTTAAGGCGGTGGGGGACGGCGCTCATTCGCACAGCCACGAACACGGCCACAACCATAGCCATGAGCACCACAGCCACCATTCTGATCGCAACCTCCAGAGTGCCCTTCTGCATGTGATGAGTGATGCCCTAAGCAGTGTGGCGGTGATGATTGGAGCCGTATTGGTTTATTTCACCCAATGGTTTTGGGTGGACGCGCTGCTCGGCCTGGGCTTGGGGCTAGTGATCCTGCGCTGGGCGTACCATTTGCTCTGGGATTCGGGCCATGTGCTGATCGAGGCCACTCCCAAACACGTGAACCCGCAGTTAATCCACAAGGAGCTGCATGGCCTCGACAAGCGCGTGAAGCTCGTGGAGGATTTGCACGTCTGGGAAATCACTTCGCGGATGTATGCGGCCACGGCGGAGGTGCGCGTGGAAGGCATGACGCTCGATGAGGCCGAAGCCCTGCGCGCGCGCATGCAGGTTCTTTTGCGCGAAAAATTCGGCATCGCCCACGTGGTGCTGGCGATGCGTCCCTAGCGCGCTGGTTTCCGGTAAAATCCCAAAAACTCTCTCCCGGCCCGCGGCTTCACGCTTGCTTGCGGTTTTTCGATTTGCAGCGTGGCGGGGAAGAGCGCGCGGACTTCACTTTCTGTCACCACAAAGGGCGGGGGAGATTTCTCGCTGACGAGGGGAAAAAACAATCCCAGAAAAAGCCCGCCCGGCTTGAGCAATTTTTCGATCGTGGCCACATAGCGCGCGCGTAGGTCGGGGGCGATGGCGCAGAAGAAGGTGTATTCCCAAATGAGGTCGTAGGCGGCGTGGTGGCTGGGGATTTCCGGCAGCGTAAAAAAATCCAGGCAGTGCAGGTGGATCGATTTTCCCAACGCTCGTGCCTCGTCGATAGCGGTGGGGGCAAAGTCAACGAGATGGGTTTCCATTCCGTGCTGCGCCAGTGCGAGTGCGTCGTGGCCACGTCCGCCTCCGGGCACGAGCGCGCGGCCAGAGGGAGGAAGGCTGGGTACTAGGCGCAGCAATTCTGGAGTAGGGCCGGTGAGATCCCAGGGAGTGTCTTTTTGTTGGTAGCGTTGGTCCCAGTCAGCAGCAGAAAGCATTTGTGGATCTCCGGGGACTTTGGTACCGATCCTAAATGATTTCCTACCAAATGTACAAAGTGATCCATATAGCGTCGATCTTCCTTCTGCTCACGAGCATCGCGGTGCTTTTGTTGGCCAACCATAAAAGCAAATTTTGGAAAATCCTTACGGGTGTTTCCAGTTTCTTCGTGCTCTTTGCGGGCATGGGTTTGATGGCGCGGCTGGGTGGCGGGTTTCAGCCCTGGATTCAGGCCAAGATCGTGATCTGGTTTATCATCACGGGCGTGGGCCATCTGGTGGCGAAACGATTCCCCGAGCGCGGCTTTGCCACTTATTGGGCAGTGATCGTGCTGGCGATCGGCGCGGCCTCGCTGGCGGTCTACAAACCCTTCTAAAAACTATAGCTCACGCCCAGTTTGAATTCGTGTTTGGTGTATTGGTAGAGCGTTTTCGACTTGGACTGGTTTTTTGAATAGCTATAGTCGAAGGAGCCATCCAGGCGGTTGGCAAACTCCCTTGTGAGTCCCACCGAAGGATTGATCAGCAATTCATTTCCTCGCGTATTTTTCTGTTTCATCGTGTCTTTCAAATTCAGCGTGAGCGAGGGGGTGACATCCACCTTTTCGAAAAGCTTTAGCAGGGTGACGGAGTGGGCGAGCTTGTAGTTGCGCTCGTCGTTGGTGTCGTCGCGGGCATGCAAGTAGTCGGCGGTGAAGGTGTTCGAAAGATCCCATTTGGAAAAAAGCTTTATGTTTTGTTGGAGCGAAAGCTGGGGTGAATAGGAGTTCCGCGCCGGATCGTAGTGCTCATATAATTTGATCGAAGCCTTGAGGGTGGTGGTGCCGGTGTTGAACCATTTCACGCGCTCGCCCAGCACAAGGTTCCAATAGCGCGAGTAGTAGGGCAGCTCATGATTTTGCGTATAGTCGCGCATCATGTAGTTGTATTCCAGGTCGAGAAGGGCCGAGGCGGGCGCCCCTCGGCTAGTGTGTTCATATTTGGTGCGAAAAGCGGGCGCGAGCACGAGGTTGTCGTTCTGGTAGACGGTGGCGGTATCGCGGCGCGAGTGATAGGTGAGGGTGGCGTTGAGCTCGGGGATGAAGCTCCAGGTGCGGCGCCAGTTCCATTGGTATTTGGCGAGCACGCCGGTTTTGGAGATGAGGGCGTCCTTATCGCTCACTTCCACGAGGGCTTCATCGGCCTCGGTGATCACGTTGGTGTCGTAAGTGAAATCTTGGGAGAGGCGTAAGGTATACGCTTGGCGGGGATAGGGAATGCCATTGCGCATGCGCTCCACAATTTCCGCCACCTGGGTTTCGATCTCGCGAATCTTGACTTCGGCCTGCTCGGCCGTGGCCGTGCCGGAGGCAAAGGCTTTGGCTTTTTTGTAGAGCGGGAGGGCCTCTCTTTGTAGGGCGCGGAGGCGTTTCTCTTTGTTTTGTTCTTCCCCGATACGTTCGGCCTCGAGCTCAGCGAGTTGGTAGAGCGCGGGTTGTTTCACGTTGTCGGCATCATTGGCTAGCTTTTGGATGCGGCTATAAAAATCCTTGGCACCGGCATCATCGCCCAGGAGCTGGCGAATATAGGCTACGTAGTAGGCGGAGGCCCCCATCTTGAATTTGTTTACGATGGATTTCTTGAACTGCGTTTCGGCTTTCGGGAGCTCTTGGAGCGCGATCAGGGCCTGGCCGAATTCATAGTGCAAGCTCGGGGCATCATTCTTTAGCTCTTCGGCTTTTTTGAAGTGCGGAATGGCTTTGTCGTAGTTCTGCATCTTGGCGTGGGTGAGGGCCAGGAAAAAGGCCGCGGTGCTGAGGGTCTCGCGGTCGGAGCTTTGGATGCCGCCGGCTTTGGTGAGCGCCTGGGTGTAGGCTCCGCTTTGGTAGAGCGTCCAGGCTTCGGCTAGCTTTTTCTGGTCCGCGGGGCTGGGAGCGCCAAGAGCAGGGAGAGTGAACAAAAGAAGAATAGTAAGCATTTGTTTATAGCACCGTGAAGTTGAAGTGCACGTTGGTGTTCAAGGGCGTGGAGGGCAGATTGCTCTGCTGGCAAGTGGGGCAGAAGGGATCGCTCACGGGCTCGCGCGGTGGGGGCGGCGCCACCCGGCACGCGTCGCCGCGGGCGTGTCGCTCTTGCTCGCTGGCGTAATCGGGGCAGCTGGCATCGCGTGGGCCGTCAACTACTACAGAGTCAGCAACCCAGATATTGCCGGTTGCTATGACGGTAATCCTGCCTTTTACCTTCTGGTCACCATTGTAGGCGGCTTTATCACCACCAATGATTACACTGCCGTCAACGAAAATCTGACCGCCCGGTTCAGATTCCACCCCCTCAAATGATTGCGATACGTATGTTTCCTCTATTGGTATGGTGTTTCTCGGGCCATTTTCAGGCATAAAATGATAGGCGTAAATATCATACCTTTCAGATAGTTTCCCATCGCTGCCGGGCTCGATTTTAAAATCCAATGTCCTCGAATCATTGTC
>JAKFYM010000068.1 GCA_021730855.1 Bdellovibrionales bacterium | reverse complement strand
GCAGAAAATCCTGGCGCCTCGCCCGGCAAAAGCTCTGCTCCTCGACCAGAGCGTGATCGCCGGCGTGGGGAATATCTATGCCGATGAAGCCCTGCACCTGATGGGCCTTCACCCGAGCGCTCCCGGGCACAGCATTCGTGAGCCCCTAAAGCTTTGGAAAATAATTCGGGCGCTGCTCGAGCGCTCCATGCAATCGGGTGGCACTAGCGTGATCAATTATGTGGGGGCTGATGGCAAGCCAGGCACGTTTGCAAAAAGCCTGCTTGTCTATAGCCGCACGGGAGAGCCCTGTCATCAGTGTGGAAGCCTCGTGCAGAAGATCCAGTTGGCGGGGCGGTCTACACATTTTTGCGGGCAGTGCCAGCCGCGGAGAAAAAGGCGGTGGTCTTCTAGGAACCGATCAGAGCTCGCGCGGCCTTAGTCGCAGAGATAGGCCATCACTCTGTCGGTAAGGTCCTCGTCGGTCACTTGCCCAGCCCGGTAGCACATCAAACCGATGTCCTCACAGGTAGTGGTTTCATCGATTACCTCGCAGTGGTCGCCCATGGTGGTGTAGGTGCCGCCAGCTATGGCACCGGTGCCCCCGTTCCCAGTTCCGAAGGTTCCAAGTCTATAGACGATCGAGCCAAAGTTGGTACCAGCAGCTGGGCGATTTTCTCCCGAAGCACAGGTGCCATACCCTTGGTTTGCGATCGTGGATTTCCCTACGCGCGTGCAGGCCGCGGCATAGGTCTCGAATTCATTAGCGGCATTGTACCAGGTGGGCCCTGCGGGGGGCGGAGCACCCGTGCAGGCCGCGATCGTGACGCCGGTTGGGTAGTTGGAATAAAAGGTGGTCCATTCTAGGGTGGTGCCGGCATTGGGCACGAAGAGGCTTCCCCCCGAGGCATTGGTCACTTTCCGGCACTGGCCATTGGGGCCCGTGACATCCTGGGTGACTCCATTGTTTATCTGCACGGCAAGGGCTGGTGCCGCCACGAAGAATAAGCTCAGGTGTAGAATGCCTACTTTTAAAAACTTCATTTGTCCCCCCGCTGGCAAGGCCCCAAGGAATAAGGCCTATACGTTGCCTTACATTATCGGCCTTTCTGCAGGGGTTCTTGAATGAGGATCTTGGCTTGGGGCGGGCTTTGGCGGCCACTGTCTCTTTCTGGAGACAGCTAAAAAACGGCCAATTACCGGCCCGCCTCCGGATGAAAGCGCCCCACCCAGGGCGGCACTCCGCTTGGGCAGATTTCTTCTTCCGAAAATTCCATCTCGCCGAAACTCAATTCTTTCTGGCGGTCGAAACGCAAGTCGCCCACGATCCAGTGCGAGCCCTGCCGTATCCAATAAGGGGCGCGTGTGAAACGCAGAAAGGCATTACCCTGGCAGGTTTGGCCTAAGGCTTCGAGCTCGGCCACGGGGGCCACAAACACGCCCAGCCAGCGGCGTTCGGGGCTGTCGGGAAGAGGTGCAATTTGCAGAGGCGCCGTGAGCTCGGGGGAGAACAAGAGCGGGCAGGTGGTGGCGGCTTGGAGCTTAGGCCAGGGGGCGAGCACCGAGAGGGCGGCTTCGTAGGCTTGGGTGGTTCGGTGGATGCTGATGGCACTCCAGCATAAGGGGTTGGCCGGCAGTGGTTGTAATATGAGCTCGGTGCTTTTTTGCCCGTAGCGGGCATATAGATTTTGTTTGATTCCAGCAAAGCCCAGGAGGAGCACCCCAAGCAACCCCAGACCGAGGATCACTCGCGAGCCGGCCTTGCCCACGCGCGCCCATTCCACGGCTAGCAAGGCGAACGCCACTGCCGTGAGGACCAGCGCGAGCGGCAGGGGCACGGCCGGGTGATAGAAACTCAGGCCCAAAATCCCCAAGAGCAAGAACAGAAAAATTCCTCGCGCCACGCGTGAGCTTGCGCGAAAAAGCAGGGGCGGGATGAGCAGCACCCACACCCAGGGCTCGACGATAAAAAGAAAATCCCCATAGAACCAGCGATTCTCCCATGGCCAAAAGGGATGCACGCCGTAGGAATTAAAATAGTCTGCAAAGACGTGCAGCAGGGAACCAAGCAAGACCACAAAACAAATCTCACGCCAGGGCATGTCTTGTTTTTTGCGCCAGAAAAGGTAGAGGATCGCCAGCAGCGCGCAGCCCAAGAGCGGTGCCAGTAAAAGTGTGTGCGTGTGTCCGCGGTGGTGAAGGAGGTAACCAAGCTTGCCGGGGAAAATCGTGGAGGTGAGGGCCACGTCGAGGTCGGGCAGGTTGTTGGCCAGCGCAGAGGCAATCCAGAGCGGAACCCGCTGCTTTTTGCGGGCGCAGGCCACGGCATCGCCCACCGCCAGGCCAATCAAGGAGTGCGTGATATTGTCCATCTGTCGTCTAATCTACTTCCGCTTTTTCTGCTTCGCTAGTAGTCTCAAAAAATGCGCAAATTCGCCCTTATCCTAGCCTGTTGCGGGGCTTTTTACGTTCTTCTCTTTATCGGTTTTCGTTTTCTCACCGATGTGGGCGCGCTCGAAAAATCCTATCCCCATGTGATTTACAATAAAAAAGCCAAAACGGCGCGAGTGGAGATCCGCCCGAAGCCGCCGGCGGGCTGGGTGAACCTTGGTTCCGTGAGCTCTCTGGCCGTGGCCGCCATCGTGCTCAGCGAGGATTGGGCGTTCTACGAGCACAATGGGTTTGATTGGGAACAGATCCGCGATTCGATGGAGAAGAACCTGAAGGAAGGCCGTTATGCCCGCGGGGGCAGCACCATCACCCAGCAGGTGGTGAAAAATGTCTTTCTCAATGGCGACAAAACCCTCTCGCGCAAGGTTAAGGAAGCCATACTTGCGATGCGGCTCGAGCGGCAGCTCACCAAGAAGCGCATCTTGGAGCTCTACCTCAATGTGGTGGAGTTCGGGGAAGGGCTCTACGGCATTGGCCCGGCCGCCCACTATTATTTTCATAAACCCGCCTCGCAGCTGAACGCGAAGGAGGGCGCTTTTCTGGCGATGCTTTTGCCGAGCCCGAAAAAGTACAGCGTCTCGCATCGGCAGCGCGGCCTCACTCGGTATGCCTATTCCACGGTGAAGTCGATCTTAGGCAAGCTCCTGGCCACGCAGCGTTTGACGGAGGATGCCTACCATGCGGCCTTGAACACGCCGCTTTCCTTCGAAGACCATCCGGTGGTGGTGTCCGCCGGCAGTGAGCCCGAGGATGAAGACGTGGAAGACAGCGTGAGCCGCTCGGCGCCCACGGAAGGCATCGAGAGCAATGGTACGGAAGAAGAAGACACTTCCACGCTGCCCGAGGAAGAAGTGATCGAAGAGCCGCTCACGCAGGATGAGCCCACCGAGCCCGCTCCTAGCCCAGGTCAGTAAGCAAACTCGATGATCCCGTCGAGGGCCTTTAGGTCTTTGCGGCTCTTCGGTGGATTCACCTTTGCCTTGCGCACGGGCAGGCGGCCATGGGCTTTGACAATACGGTGGAGCGAGGATTTCTCGACGGTGATGCGAATCTCCGGCACGAAGGCCGCGATGAAAAAGCTCGAGGGCTTCATGATGATTTCCACGTCTTTTTCGTTTTCCTTGTCCTTAAAAAATTTAAAGCCAAAGGAATCTAGTTCCTCCACCACGAGGAAACGCACCCGCACCTCTTTGCCGGCCATGAGCTCGTCCCAGTGGCGGGCGATCGTATCGTTCACGTTGTCGCCCACGATCATCTCGCCCCCGACCTCTTCTTTTTCTGTATCGGTCTCGCCCCGCTTGGTAAAGGAGTAGTGCACTTTGCCATTCTGCACGTTGAGCTCACCGTACTCCTCAGTTTGGAATTGTTTGTAGAGGTATTTTACCACTTTCTGGTTCTCGTAAGTGGTCTCCTCTTCCACGAGCAGCTTGCCTTCGAGGTCGGTGTAGCGCGTTTGGGAAACCCATTTGCCATCGACCATCGTCTTTTCGTTTTCATACAAATAGGCTGGGCTTTTGGGATCGGCCGCCGCGGGGTCGTAGACCTTAGCGGTGATGCGTTCGGCCTGGGCAAAGGTGCTAAGTAGCGCGAGCAGTAGAAAACTCATTCTCTTAACTTACGTTCCCTAGGGGCAGAGATCAACAATATCGAATTGACGAATCCTTTCCCTCCTGTTTGGATGGGAGCCATGCAAGAGATCATCCCCATCCCTGCCAATTTTGCCTCAGCCCATTGCGGTCCGGAGGACTACCAACGCCAGTACGCCGCCTCCCTCGCCGATCCTGAGGGATTCTGGGCGCAGCAGGCCCAGCGCCTGGACTGGTTTGAGCCCTGGAAAAAGGCCAAGGACTGCAGCTTCGAGCCCCCCGTGCACATCCGCTGGTTTGCGGGAGGCAAACTGAACGTGAGCCACAACTGCCTGGATCGCCACCTGGCCAAAAGAGGCGGGCAGACAGCCATCCTCTGGGAGCCCGATGATCCTAAAGCCCCCGTACGCCGCATTTCTTACAAAGAGTTGCACGAAAAGGTTTGCCGCATGGCCAATGTGCTCAAAAGCCAGGGCGTGAAAAAAGGCGATTTCGTGACCATCTATATGCCGATGATCCCCGAGGCCGCGATGGCAATGCTGGCTTGCGCGCGGATCGGCGCGCCCCACTCTCTGGTGTTCGGCGGCTTCAGCCCGGAATCGCTCTCCGATCGCATCCAGGATTGCCAGAGCCGTTTCCTGATCACGGCTGATGAGGGCGTGCGCGCTGGGAAAAAAATCCCCCTGAAGGCGAACGTGGACGAAGCGGTCCAAAAAAGTGGACTCGTGGAAAAGGTGTTTGTGGTGAAAAACACCGGGGCCGCGGTTCCCTCCGATCCTGGGCGCGACCAGCCACTCCTCGAGCTCATGGAAAAGGCCAGCCCCGAATGCTCCGCCGCCAGCATGGATTCCGAGGATCCGCTCTTCCTGCTCTACACCTCTGGCTCGACCAACAAACCCAAGGGCGTGCTGCACACCACCGGGGGATATTTGGTCTATGCCGCTTACACCCACGAGCAGGTCTTCGACTACAAAGAGGGCGAAATCTACTGGTGCACGGCCGATGTGGGCTGGGTCACTGGCCATAGTTATATCGTTTATGGCCCGCTCGCCAATGGCGCCACCACCCTGATGTTCGAGGGCGTGCCGAACTACCCCACCCCTTCGCGCTTCTGGGAAGTGGTGGACAAACACCAGGTGAACATCTTCTACACCGCTCCCACCGCGATCCGCGCCCTTATGCGCGAGGGCGAGGTCCCCGTGCAACGCACTTCGCGCAAAAGCCTGCGATTGCTCGGATCGGTGGGGGAGCCGATCAATCCCGAGGCCTGGCTCTGGTACCACCGCGTGGTGGGCGAGAGCCGCTGCCCGATCGTGGACACCTGGTGGCAGACCGAGACCGGCGGCATTTTGATTAGCCCGCTACCGGGCGCGATGCCGCTCAAGCCGGGCTCCGCCACCCTGCCTTTTTTTGGCATCGAACCTGTGATCGTGGACGAAAAAGGCCAGGAGCTCACGGGCGCCTGCGAGGGAAATCTCTGCCTAAAGGATTCCTGGCCGGGCCAGATGCGCACCGTCTATCGCGACCACGAGCGCTTTGTGCAAACCTATTTTTCCACCTATCCCGGCAAATATTTCACCGGCGACGGCTGCAAGCGCGACGAGGACGGCTACTACTGGATCACGGGCCGCGTGGACGATGTGCTGAACGTCTCCGGCCATCGCTTGGGCACGGCCGAGGTAGAGAGCGCGCTCGTGGCGCACCAACAAGTCGCGGAGGCCGCCGTGGTGGGCTTTCCTCACGACATCAAGGGCCAGGCCATTTACGCCTTCGTCACTCTTGTGGTAAACGCAGAGCCTACGGAGGAGCTGAAAAAAGAGCTCGTGCTTTGGGTGCGCAAAGAAATCGGCGCGCTCGCGGCTCCGGAAAAAATCCAGTGGGCCCCAGGATTGCCCAAGACGAGATCGGGAAAAATCATGCGCCGAATCCTGCGCAAGATCGCCGAGAACCAGCTGGATACCCTAGGCGATACCTCCACCCTCGCGGACCCTGGCGTGGTGGAGGATTTGGTAAAGAATCGAGTGCAATAAAAAATGCGATTATTTTTCCTACTTTTTTTGCTCACGGCCTGCGCAACGCAACAGCCTGCGCCCCTGCCCGCAGTCCCTTCTTTGAAAGGCATTCCCATGAAACTGCTTGATCCTCCCGTGGTGGGCATCACGGCCGCGGGCCAGGAGATCCAGCTCGGCGGCTTCTCCGGCCTGCAGTACTTAGGCAAAAACGAGGCGGGCAAATATCGCTTCCTGACCCATACGGATCGCGGCCCCAATGCCGGAGACGTGAAGGAAAATGGCGAAACCAAGCGCCCCTTCCTCCTCCCGCACTACCAACCACGCCTGCTCATCCTCGTGGCGGATCCGGCCGCGGGCACCCTCACGGTGGAAAAACAAATTTTACTCAAGCGGCCCGATGGCAAACCTCTGCGCGGCATCCCCCAGCAGAAAGGCCATGAGGTGCCCGTGGACATTGGCGGCAAACGCCTGGCCTTCGACCCCTACGGCATGGACCTCGAAGGCGTGGCTCAATCCAGCAATGGCGACTACTGGATGGTGGAAGAATATGGCCCTTCGATCCTGCACTTCTCTTCGGACGGCCGGCTGCTCGAGATGTGGAAGCCAGGCTCGGGCCTGCCGCAGGTGCTGGAAAAGCGCCACTTGAATCGCGGCTTTGAGGGCGTGACCATCAGTGGCGATAAGCTCTATGCCGTGATGCAGAGCCCGCTCGAGAATTGGCCGCTCGATACACCCAAAAAAGAAAAGAAATCGGTGGTGGTGCGCATCGTGGAGTTCGACACCAAGAAACGCGTGACCTCCGCGCAGTATGCCTATGTGCTCGAAAGCCACAAAACAAATAAGATTGGCGACATATCCGTGGAAAGCCCCGGCACCCTGCTCGTGATTGAGTCCAACGGCAAAGTGGGGGCCAAGGCCGATAAGCGAGTGTACCGCGCGAAGCTGCTCGGGGCCACCAACCTGCAGCTGATGCCAGAGCGCCTCGTGGGCGCCGAAGGCCTGCTCGAAGGCCTCGATGCCGAGGGCTTGCTCGCCCAGGGAATTGCGCCAGCGAAAAAAGAGGAAGTGCTGGATCTCGCGGCCAATGGTTTTGCCGAAGAAAAGGCCGAAGGCCTGGCGATGGTGGACGAAGATTACCTCGCCGTGGTGCTAGACAATGATTTTGGTTTAGACGGCAGCTGGGACACCACCACCAAACGCATGGGCCTGAAGGACGAAAAATCCACTCTGTACTTTTTCCCCTGGAAAAAGTGAGGTGCTAGATCAGGCGCCCTGGACGGACCACCCATAACGAGGCGCCATTTTGCGGATGGCCGCGAAGCTGACAAACAACACTAAGCCCCAAGCCATGTCGCCAATCAGAGCGTTGCGCAGAAAGGGCAGGGCCATGGCGTAACAAGCCAGGAGGCCTTCCAGGGTGCGGGGATAGAGCACGCCCTCCGGGGCCAGGAGCCAAACTCCGAAATTCGTCCAGAGCCAATAGCCCAAAGTGGAAGCGAGGAGCAGCGCCAGGGTGCGGCCCGCCGAAGGATTATTGCGCAGAAGGCGGCCCGCCAGCACAATGGCACCAAAGCCGGTGTAGGTGAAAAAAGTCCAGCTGCCGAAGACAGCGTAGCCATAGATCGCGGCCAAGGCGATGTCGGAGAGCAAGAGGCCAAGGAAGGTCACGCTCAGGGCACGGAGCAGGGGCATCTGGGTGCCGCCGAAGAGGGCGAGCGGAGAAGTGGGGGTCACATTTGGCAGGTGCGGTAGCACGCGCCCGAGCATGCCGAGCAGGGTCCAGAGAGTGGCTAAGAGATAATTGTCGCTTTTTGTGTTCATACGCCTTTGGTTTTAGTCGATTTTTTCGGCGTCGGCAAAAACTTCCTCAATTTGGCGCTTCGTGAGGCGGACGTATTTGCCTACGGGCACCTGCGCAATCGTGAGCGGGCCAATGCCAATGCGCCTTAGGCGATCCACGTCGAGGCCCACCACGGCGAAAATGCGGCGCACCTCAAGGTTTTTGCCCTCGGTGATCTCGATCTCAATCCATTCTTTGCTCTGCAGCCGGCCACCGCGCGAAATGCGCAGGGGTTTCACAAAACCATCGGTGAGGTGCACGCCCTTGCGCAATTGGCGGTATTGCTCGTCGGTCATCGTGCCTTTGACTTTCACGGCATAGATGCGGCGGATGCCCGAAGAGGGGTGCATCAGGCGGTGGGCGGTTTCGCCATCGTTGGTGAGCAGGAGGAGGCCTTCGCTGGCGTAGTCGAGGCGGCCCACGGGATAGATGCGATCCACCACGCCCGTCATCAGCTCCATCACGGTGGGGCGGCCCCGGGGGTCGGTGGTGGTGGTGATGTAGCCGCGAGGCTTGTTCAATAAATAGTATTGACGTTCTTGGGCGAGTGGCTCGATCTGTTTGCCATCGACGGAGATCATGTCGTTGACCGGATCCGCTTTTGCGCCCAGGGTGTTCACCACCGTGCCGTTCACCTTCACCTGGCCCATGAGGATGAGCTCTTCGGCCTTGCGGCGCGAACAGATCCCGGAAGAGGCGAGGATCTTCTGCAGGCGTTCTTTGCCATCAGCGGGGGCTTTGGCGCGGGCCTTGGGGGCTTCTTCGCGCAGCTTGGGAAGCTTTTTGCCGTAGGTCTTGGCCCTAAGCGTTGCCTTCAGGTCCAAGCGGGCGAGTTCCAGCAATTTCTGGCGGGAGAACGAGGTCTCCTCCGGCTTCGTCCCCGTTTTCGGGGCGGCTGTGGCGCGCCTGGCGGCGGTGGCCGTGCGGGTTTGGTAGCTCGTTCGTCTCTGGTTCTTGCGGCGTTTCATGGAATTCCAAATCTTCGATATCGTTAAATTCTAGGGGCTTGGAATTTTCCACGATGCCTCCCATTTCTTGGGAAAGGAGCTCTTCCTCGGAGACCTCGGCGCCCACCTCGTTCTTTGGCAGCATATCTTCGATCTCACGCAGGCTTGGCAATGCGGCAAGGTCGCGTAATCCAAAGAGTTCCAAAAATTCCTTCGTGGTTCCATATAGCATGGGGCGGCCGATTTCGTCGCTCTTTCCAACGATGCGCAGCATTTTTTTGTCTAAGAGCACACGAACGAGGTGGCTGGAGTCCACGCCCCGAACCCGGTCGATGGCTTCGCGGGTGGAGGGTTGGTTATAGGCCACGATCGCCAGCACCTCGAGCATCGCATTGGTGAGCTTCATGGGGGCGATCTGGTAGAGGCGGCGGAGGATGTCTTTGTGGTCGATCTTGGTGCGGAGCTGGAAGCCGTTGGCCACTTCCACGAGCTCGATTCCGCGGCTTTCGTCGAAATAGGTGGCCTGGAGGTTGGAGACGGCGGTGCGGTAGTCGTCCTCGATGATCTCGGGATGGATCAGCTCGCGCAGGCGTGCGATGGAGACGGGCTTATGGTGCATAAAGAGGGCGGCCTCCACGGCGGCTTGGAGCTCGGTGGCGTTGAGGTCGCGGTAGACGATGGGCTCCGGGGCCTCGACGGGCTCTTCCTCGGCGGCAGCGGCATCCACTCCGGGATCATGCGCGAAGTCGGCAAAGGGGGCTTCTTCGCCCTCGGTTTCCGTTTCGGCTTTCGCTTCGGTCTTCGCTTCGGGGAGGCGCGCTTCCGGGATTTCGGCCTCAGGGAGCGGGGGCTGGTTCTGGGGCTCGTTGCTGGTAGGCATAGGAATCTCCTGATTCGAAGAGTTGGTGCACGGCTGCTAGGTTGAGCTTTTCGCGAAGCACGAGGTAGATCGTTCCGTAGATGCGGTGCTGGAGGACACGGATCTTTTGCAGACGACCGAGCTCGAGCACGGCGAGGAAGGTGACGACTAGTTCGTTGCGGTCGGTGGCATCGCTGAAGAGGGTTTGGAAATCGGTGATATCGCGGCGGCGAGGCGGCCGATGA
>JAKFYM010000209.1 GCA_021730855.1 Bdellovibrionales bacterium | reverse complement strand
TTTCGGGCCATGCCGGGATGAAGGGAGCCATTGTGGTCTTTTTTGAGGAGAGCCTGAACCAGGAGCAGGAATTGGAAGATTCTCTCGCTCTCTTCGCTCAACTCACCCAACGGACAGCTTCGTTTTGCGATAGCTTGGGGCACTTGCTACAATCAATGTATGCAAAAGGAAGCGCGGCCGTGGCAGGTCCGGCAAACGACACTCGAAATCGAGCTCAGCCTACTTAGAAAGAATTATTACAAATTGCTCGAAAGGGCCAAGGGCGCCGAATTGTTGGTGCTCTTGAAGAGCGATGCCTATGGGCATTCGCATCGTGAGGTTGCAGCCAGCCTCGAAAAACTTCCAGAGAAAGCGAAACTCCA
The DNA here is from genome assembly GCA_021730855.1 of Bdellovibrionales bacterium. Taxonomy (GTDB): domain Bacteria; phylum Bdellovibrionota; class UBA1018; order CAIPTA01; family CAIPTA01; genus JAKFYM01. The sequence continues at coordinate 9,647 of JAKFYM010000209.1, read as the reverse complement.
TGGCTATGGCGTGGCTAATGTGGAAGAGGGAATCGAACTTCGCCGCGAGGGAGTCCGCCGCCCGATTTATATTCTTTCCGGGATCCAAGATTATGACGAGGATTTGCATCGTTGTCTGGAGGTGTGCAATCTCACGCCCGTAGTTTCTTCGATCTATTGCCTCGAACGGATGTCGGCGGTGCTGCGAAAGATTGGGGAGAGCCGCACTCTTCACCTGAAATTCAATACGGGCATGAACCGCCTCGGCATCGAGGCCGAGGAAGTGGAGCATTGCCTGCGCATATTGGCCAATCCGGCCTTGCGGGTGGAGGGCGTGTCTAGCCATTTTTCCAGCTCCGATCGCCCCCAAGCGAAGATCACCAAAAGCCAAATTCGGGATTTTCGGGAAATCATGAAGCGTTTTGTGGCCCAGGGCAAACAGCCTCGCTATGTGCACATGGCGAATTCCATGGCGTTGGCCAATGGTTGTTTTCCGGAGGGAAATCTGGCCCGGGTGGGGCTGCACCTCTACGGACTTGCCGATCCCACCCTGGATCCAATTGCCCGCTGGACGGCGCAGGTTTATCAGGTTCGGGAATTAAAAAAAGGCGAGACGGTGGGTTATGGGCCGCACTTCCGCGCTAAGAAACGCATGAAGATGGCGGTGCTGGGCGTGGGGTACGGAGATGGATATCGTCGCTTGTTTTCTAATCGTGCCGAGGTTCTGCTGAAGGGCAAACGTTGCCCAGTGATCGGAGCCGTGAGCATGGACATGACAATGGTGGATGTGAGCCGCGTGGGGGAACTTGGCCCTAACGATCGGGCAATCCTTTTGGGACGCGATGGCCGTGAAGAGATCACGGCGAATGAATTGGCCGGTCACGCAAAAAGCATTGCTTGGGAGATCCTCACGGGGATTTCCGCAAGGGTGCCGAGGGTCTTTTCCGATGCAAGAAAATGAAAAATTAGGCTGGCTGATCCGCGACAATCGCAATGTGATCTTGGGCCCCTTTTCTCATCAAGAGGTGCTGCAACTTCTAAAAAAGGGACAGCTAAAAAATAAAACAGAAATTTCTCGCGCCAATGCCTATTGGTTTCAGGTGGACGAGAAAAAAGAAATCCAGCGTTTTTTCCCCGAGCTAGGAGGCGAACCTAGTCCGGAAGAGACCCAGATGACGGCAACTCTCACGCAAGCGGAGAATTCCAACCAAGGGGTGGAGCTCACTCAGTTCGTGGTCATGCCCACGCGCAAGGAAGTAGTCGACGAAACAAAGTCTGCCGAAGAGAATAAAGTAACAACCTCTAATAGCTCCCAAATCCAATGGTTAAATAGTGAGATGGCCGAGGAGTTTGGCGATGAAATGGAAGCACTGTCGTTGCAGACGGGCACGCAGATTCCCTCGCCCACGTCTGGAGAGAAAACGAACGAGCCCATATCTGACTCGAAGCTCGACACCCTTCCGAGCGAAGAGAAGCACTCACAAACGGAACGTCCAAGGCCGATTGGCAATTTGATCAAGGCACCCGAAAAAACTGGAGCTTCTGTTTACACCCAGCTTTCCTCTAACGTGGTTTCGGTTCCGGTAGAGGCCTCCGCCGCTGGACGCATCCTTACCGAAGATCATGATAGCGGGCCGGGCAAGCGCCTCTTGGCCTTTGCTGTTATTTTGGTGGTCTTTGCTGGGGGCACCTGGGTTCTCACCAAAAAAAAGACGGTCAAAAATCCGCAGCCAGCAGCACAGCGACCTTTATTGTCCTATGAAGCTCTCTCAAATACGGTCAAAAAATCCCTGGTGCTTTTTGATTTGGAGACGGCCAAGACTTCTCTGGGAGACTTGGAGCTTCTGCCGGAAAGCACCGGACGCGCTTTTCCGGCCCTTGCTCAAGCTCTCCTGAAAAAAGAGTTTCTCTATGATGGGGATTCCGCGATCAATTCTTTGCAGATGGCAAAATCCTTGGCGCAGGATGCAAGAGAGATCCGTGAGATCGACAACCTACTCGCGGCTTATGATTCCGACCGTGATGCGCCGGGAGCTGTGGCACAGCTGCAACGGATCCTCAAGTCGAATCCCGATCTTCCCGTCTTTCGTTATAACCTAGCCCTTGTATACCTAAAAATGGGGCGCAATGCCGATGCCGTAGAGACGGCCCAGGCTTTGGCGTCGTCGCTGCCCGCTCGTGACCGAATGGTCGAATCCGCAAATGTGCTGGTGGGATGGGCAAAGTCCGAGCATAGCAAGGGCGCGGATCGTGGTGCAGAGACAGCTTTTGGCCAAGCCCTCGCGAGCAACCCTTATTCTGACAAAGCCATTCTGGGCTTGGCGCTCCAGCGTTTGCGCCACGGCGGCTTGCGCGCAGCCGAGGGGGATTTTCGCGCTTTTGTGGATCTGCTGCCCCAGCTCGAGACACCCTCCCAGGTGGTGAACTTCCGTAAAATGCACGACTTTGCTTTCTATCATTTCGCGCGCGCGCAGATTCGTGAGCTGAATATTCCCGGAGGAGTGGTGGGCTCCAAACCCTCCTCTCTAGTCATGGCGGTGGACGCCGTGCTTTCTTGCCTACAAAGCCGCACCGGGGAAGCAAGAAAGATTCTCGAGGGAGCCCTTTCCAATTCGCCAGGAGATCCACATCTGCTAAAGGCGTTAGCCTATCTGCGCTGGAAAGAGGGACGATTTGTGGACGTGGCGGAAGTGCTAAAGGACCTCAAGCAGGAGAAATCCAATTTCGCCACGAATCTATTGCTGGGCAAGGCCTACCTGAAAATGGGCAAGCCCGACCAAGCGAAAGACCATTTTGAATTGCTCACCGAACAGTATTCGCAGCGCAGCGAGGGCTGGTCTTATTTGGGCGAGGTTCTCTTTCAAAAGAAGCGCCGCCCAGAGGCAGAAAAAGCCTGGAAAACGGCTCTCGCTAGGGACAATTACGATCTTCTTGCTCTCAGGGGTCTCGACCGTTTGGGCAAAGGTGAGGTAGTCTCAGAGGCGATCAGACAAAACCTGCCTTTTTGAGGTTTCCGTGCTTCATCCATTTTTTGCCGCTTTTTATTCGGAAAAAAATCGAGCTCAGCTGTCTGAGCTCGCCGTGACCGATTTGGATACGGCCGAGCATCTTTGGGGTGGACCAGATTCTTCACGCGCCTTTCGCAATGTGCTCGTGGGCACGCCGGAACGAAGGGGAGAAATTTGGCAGACTTGGATCACCAATGCAGAAATGGAGCTGGCGGGCGATCCCTTGCTGTATGTGCTCCATAACCGGCAGGAAATCGCCGGCAATACCATAGATCGCTGGGCCTTGTATGCTGCCCTAGACATCCAAGAGCCTCAATTATTTATTCACGAAGATGTGCTGCCAGAAGGCGTGGAGCGCGCACGCCAGGGAACAGAAGCCTGTGAAAGCGATATGGCCCCGATCTTTGTGGGTTGCGAGGAAAGCAATGGAGCGGTTTTCCGTGCCGCTGTGGAGCCGTATTGCCAAGCCAGGAAACCACTCCTGGAGTTTTCTGACCTGAAGACAGGCAGCCACAAAGTTTGGCCGCTGCAAGATGCTTCCCTGACGCGACAAGTGAGCGCAATTTTTGCGGGAGCGCCGCTCTTTGTGCTCGACGGTCATCACCGCTTGGCGGCCGCCAAGGAAAACCATCGGCTTAGCTTAAGTGATGGAAGGATCCTCGTTTGCATTTGCTCGATGAGCCGTTCCGACACTTTGATTCTTCCCATCCACCGGGTAGTGCGCTATGAGCGCTGGACTCTCCCCGAGGCCATGTTCGCCGATATCGCTACAATGGGAGGGAAATTAAGGGAACTACGCGATGTGACTGTGCAGGAGATTGCGGGTTTTCTCGAGAGCCACGAGAGCAAAGATCCTTATTGTGTGGTCCTGCACTCCTATGCGGATCGCCCTTGGCTAGTGACCCTGCCTTGCGTAGAAAAATTGCCTAAGCAGCTCGCTCGCCTCGCTGTTTCTTGTTTAGATGTGGGGGTATTAGGAGAACATTCCGAGGCCACTTCGATCCCGGTTCCTAGCCTAGAGCTTGCCCTGGAGCAGCTAGCCCTAGACCAAGCGCAGGTGGCTTTTTTTCTACCCGCGGCCAGCCCCGCCGAGGTGCGGGCCATTGCTTTGGCGCGCATGAAGATGCCGAGGAAATCCACGCGCTTTGTGCCTAAGCCTGTCTTGGGCTTGCTCTGCCGGCCTTGGATGAATTCGGGCTGAGGCCCGGGGCAGCTTATAGGCGTGCTTGCCGAAAATGAATTTCTCTTACCACTTCTTGCCCTAGGGATTCATTAAGCTTGCGCTGGATCAAATGACGTTTTGATTGCAGTTCGGTCGTCCACGCCGGATGGGAAGTTTCCACAAAAAGAATGCCATTGCGAAAGTACTTGGGCTTCGCTTGGCGCGAGATCTCCTGCCCCACGGCTTTGGCCCAGGCGCCAAAGACGCGGATCTCGTCCCCGACTATTTTAGGCATGGATGTTTGGAGGAAGTCTTGGAGAATCTCGCCAATGGGCGAGGGACCACTTTTTCTACGGGGGGGGCGAGCCACTCTTTTTTGTACCAACCGAAGGTGCTATAGACAAGGTATGTTGCGTTTCCGTCTGATGGCCCCATGCGCCATTCTTTGCTTCTTAAGCTCCTGCGGCTATCAACTGCAAGGCCGACACAATCCCTATAAAGAGCTCGGAGTGGAAAAAATTTACGTGGTGCAATTCCAAAATCGCACCTATCGCCCGGGGGTGGAACAGTTCTTTGCCACCGCTCTCGTGCGGGAGATTAAAAAAGCGAATTCTTTTCGTCTGGTGAATTCCGAAGAAGAGGCGGATGCCGTGCTCTATGGAGAGGTCACTAGCGTGGGTTCGGGCGTGGCGAGTACCAAGAGCGTGGATATTATTGACGACAGACGCATTAACTTGACCACTAAGAGCGTAGACGTGGCTTCACAGTACACTGCTTCTGTTTCGTGCTCCGTACGTCTTGTGGACCGTCATAAACGCGTGCTTTTTTCGCAGTCGGTGAGCTCCGATAAAATTTACCCGGGCGCGGCGCTGGTGGGAGATGCGGGGGCCACTGGACCCCTGACCAATGATAGCGAGCAGCGGCTGGCGGTGCAATTCTTGGCTTCGCAGATGATGGCAAGCATGTACCAAAGCCTAAGTGATTTTTTCTAATGGCCTCGATCAGCGAATCCAAACTTCACGAAGAGCTGCAGAAAAAGAAAACACGTTTTCTTTATGTGTTTGTGGGCGCGGATTATTTCAAGGTGGATCACTATGTAGAGGGCCTCGAAAAAGTGCTCTTGCAGTCCGGTGGAAGCAAGGAAGTGCTCTATGGCGATGAGCTTGTGCCCGAGGCTTTGCTGGATAGCGTGCGCACGCTTTCGCTCTGGGATCCGTGTAAGTTGTTGTTGATCAGGCAGTCGGAGCGCATGACAGCCAAGCAGTGGGAGGCGCTGCTACCGCTCTTGCAGATGCCGCAAGAAAAATGCAGCTTAGTGTTTCACACCACGAAGGCCGATGGCCGCATGAAGTTCTTCCAAGCCTTGAGCAAAGTGGGCGACGACTGCGTGCAAGTAAAGCTTGAGCCCGCGGTGGGCGGAGAGTGGAGCGCTTGGCTACAGACTTTTGCCAGAGAAGCCGGAAAAAGCATCGCCCCCGACGCCCGCAATCTGTTGCAGGAATGGACGAGTGGTTCACTCTCCGAATTAAAACACACCATCGATCGTGCGGCGCTTTTTGCCGGAGAAGAAGCCGAGATTCGGCGCGACCACGTGCGGGCGGTGGGCTTTCGCGTGACCCCCGAAGATATTTTTCGTTTAGTGAGCGGCGTATTAAGTGGCGACCGGGCCCTGGCCCTCACGATGACCGAGACCTTATTAGAGCAGGGCGAAGAGCCGATCGCCATGGTAGGTCTTTTGGCCAGGCAATATCGCTGGCTGCTAGGCATTCTCGCCTTACGAGCCGAAGGCAAAGCGGACGCTGCGATCGCTAGCGAGCTTGGCATTTTTCCAATGGCGGCAAAAGCACTCTTTCCGGCTTCTCGGCGCCTTGGCGGAAAGGGTGTGGTCAAAGGGCTGGCTGCTCTAGCACTAGCCGACCATTCCTTAAAGAGCTCACGGCTTTCCCGGGAGCATGTGACCACCCGCTTGGTATTGGAACTCACCTAGACTGGTCTCTTTTTAAGACCGCATCTGGCGGTGCAGCTCCGTATTGCATTGCTTGGTGGGAACTAAATCTCTAAAATAAAACTATAGTAGACGAGTGGAGGCAGAAATGAAAAAAATCGCATGGATGACGTTGGCGGCTATGGCAGGTGTTTCGACTCTAGGGTGGGCGGCCTGTGACGACACACCAAAGACAGTGACCTTTGGCAATTCTCCCTTTTTTTTCCACTCGATCACCCTTACGGGGAGTCAGTTTGAGTTTAATGACCGCCGCGGCAAGCCGGTCACTTTTACTTGTGATGCAAAAAACAAAGGTTGGTTAGTGCATTTTGTAGACCCTGTGTCTCGGCAGGCACTAGACGTCAGTGTGAGCGCGGCTTCTCGGGAATTTCTCGATCAGGACGAAAAAATAGCGCGCACAAAAATATTGGCTATTCCGCAGAAGCAGATGTACCCCAATGGCAAGGGGAGTGGGGCGCCAAGCTATGCGAGTTTGTTTCCTGGAAAGGGCAGCTCGCTAGCGGCTATCGGGGGAGTTGAGGTCACGGATAAGCAGTCGGATCGGAATATACTCATATCCTGTGATGAGAGTTTGAACGGGTCGCAAAAAATGAATATTAGTTTCAGGCGGGGAACCTCTGAAATGGGCCGCGTGAGTGTGGAGACAACTAGCCAGAGCGGTGCTGCCAAAGCGCCCGTGAAGAGTAGATTCGATTTCAATACGGAATCATTCATGGAGCTTGCGTTTCAAGGCTGTGACGGCAAATAAGCAGTTAGCGCTGCAAGATTTATAGAAGGCACAAAAACAAAAGCCGCGGGCGTGATGCCTGCGGCTTTTGTCCGTTTAGGAAATAGAACTTTTACGTATTCGCTTGAGCTAAGGCGCGATTTCTCGCTTTTTGCAGGCGGGAAATCTTGCGAGCGGCGCGACCCTTGGGGATCGATCCGCGATGCGCTGCTTTGGCAATCACCGAGGCCACTTCGGAGATCACCGTGGCTGCCGCTTTGGCGTCAGTGCGAACTGCCTCCAAAACCTTTTGCGCCGCCGTTTTCACAGCAGACCGAGTGGCGCGATTGCGCTCACGGCGCTTGATGTTTTGACGGTTACGCTTCTCTGCAGACTTATGGGTGGCCATGAAAATTACTCCTCTTCATCAAATTTTGCCGGGGCCCAAGGATCTTCTTCCTCTTCATCGGCTTCTTCTTCGTTAAATTCTTCCCAGCTTTCGGTTTCTTCCTCTTCGTCACTCGCGCCGGCTAGCTGGCTTAAATTGCGTGTCTTCTCTTTATAATCTTCGCCTTTGAAGATCGAAGCTCCAGCGGCGCCACCAGCTAGGCCCGCGCCCGTGGCCAAGGCAGCTTTTTTCAAATTGCTTTTTGGAGCTGCTGCTTTGGTGCTCGCTTTTTTCGGCGCTGCTTTCTTCGCAGTCTTTTTCACCGCTTTTTTTGTTTTCGGAGCCGCTTTTTTTGCCGACTTCGCCGATTTTTTTGCGGCCTTTTTCGGGGCTGCTTTTTTGGATTTGGCCGCTTTTTTAGCAGGCTTCTTCGCGGATTTTTTCGTCTTCTTCTTCGCCATAACAATGCTCCTAAACGTTGGTAAAAAAGTTAAAAACTCGGGAATGAGCTCCCTATTCTTCCCATGGCTAAGTCAAATTTACAAGAGGGAGAATTCGCAATAATACATCTATTTCTTGACAGGAAAAAAGGGCTTAGTGCTTGAGCTTGCGAAGGTCGTCGTTGAGGCGTTCGGCGGAACCGGCGGCCGCTTCCACGCGTGGAAAGGGGTTGCTCCAGCGTTGGTCGGCAAGAGCCGGGTCGTTGGTGCCTGGCCCCCCCTCTTGCAGGGTGCGGAAGGAAACAAAGCGGACGGAATATCCACTGCGGCCAATATCCACACCCAATTCGGAATTGGCGGGGATGCCGAGGGTGGGATCGCCCGAATCGCCGGCTGTTTTCTGGTTGTTCCAGGAGGTGAGCTGCCGGCGCTGGGCCTGGTCCATGCCGGCCACGGTGAAGCGCGAACCGTTGGTTTTGGCGTATTGCACGAGGTCGGGTTCGTCGTTGAGCAGGGGGTCGGGGATGAGGTGGAGCTGCACCTGGTTCTCAGCCTCGAGGTAGCCAAAGAGGGTGGCCCATTGGGCATCGCTTAGAGCGGCATCAATCAGGGTGCGGAACTGCAGGGCTAGGGCTTGTTCATCCACCACGTCCCCAGATAGGTAGCGCAGGACGCGGGGGCGGAGGAAGGCCAAGTTATTGCCGATGGCCCGGTTGATTGGGTAGACGGGGGCATAGAGGGAAAAGTATTTGCCGTTGTACTGGGGATTGTCCTCGAACAAGCCGAGCACCTCAGGCTGGTCAAAGTTCGCCGGGATCGTATAGTAGCCCACTTCCCAAGGGGCATAGGCGCCGGCGAGGCGGGGGCCGAAGTCGGCCCGATTCATGGTGGTCATGGCCCCGCGGATATAGCCGAGGTGGCGGTTGCGGGTGAAGCCCCCGATGGCGGAGCTGGTGTCGTCCTGGGAGACCAGGAGATTGGGGAAGCCCGCCGAGTTGGCGCTGCTGGCGGGCAGTGAGGTGGAAACGTATTTGCCCAACGCAAAAATCATATTGTCCGGGTCGGAGCGCAGGTCTTTCCCGATGCGACTGCCAAAGGGCTTGGCGGCGGAATAGGCCGAAAGGGTGACGAGGCCTCCCTCGCCAAAGGGGGAAAAAAGCAGCCGCGCTTTGGCTTCGAGCCGCACGGCATAATAGGTGATCACGCGCGGATCCTTACTCACGCCGAAGGGAAAGCGGGGAATGGGCCGGTGTTCGCGATACTGGCTGCAGTCTCCCGAGGTGCCGCCCTCGAACTTAGAGTTCGCAAAGGTGGCTTTGTCGTAGATGTCGTTGAACTTGGCAAGGATCGGGGGGTTCCGTAGGTCTTCACTGGCCGTGACATCCCCGCTCTGGCTGGGGATGAGTTCGCCTAACTTCACGTCGCTAAAAATGCCGTTGTCGAGGCCCACGGCGGGGAGGTTGTTCTTGGCGCTGAGGTAGGCCTGCACAGGGCGTTCAAAATAATCGAGGGACTTGGAGCGCCTCGCGTTCTCGATGGCCGAGATAGTGGACTCGCTGATCACGGACCCGCCCACGCCCTCGGTGCTGAGGTTCAGGTTGAGGGCCTCTTCCAGATTGTCGATGCGGGCGCGGAGGATGGCCATGCGCGGGAGGATGCCGATGCGCTCGAGGCCGTTGGCGAAAGGAAAAGGATCGGCGCGGTCGGCGCCCACGGAAAGGATGGCGGCATCGTTCTGGATGGGATTGAGGTTGAAGAGCCAGGAGGCGAGGAATTGGCGGTTGATTTCGGAGCGTCCCAGGCAATCCTGAATCTTGCGGGCAATGATTTGGTTGGTAGCGCTGCGCACGGCGGCCACAATCGGATCAGCCACCCCCCAAGAGCCTCCGCCCTCGAACTCGGGAATGCCGGGCACGCCGGCCTTTTGGCAATAATTGTTGTTTGGATCGAAGATGATGC
>JAKFYM010000357.1 GCA_021730855.1 Bdellovibrionales bacterium | reverse complement strand
GATTGGACGGAAAAAAATTCAATGTTTTTCGGTCTTTATTATAGGGAAGTAGCTATCGTGGGAAGCTCAAAACTAAAAGTGGATCCTTGCCCGGGCTCGCTCTCCACATAGATCCGCCCCTTGTGTTCTTGGACAATTTGTTTCGAGATATAGAGCCCAAGTCCCATTCCATTCACTTCGTTCACCGGTCCGGCACGTTCAAACTGGCCAAAAATCCGCTCTTGGTGTTGTAGGGCGATTCCTTTACCTGAGTCCCTGAGGCTGACTTTCGCTCGGCCTTCGGCTTGGGTGAGGGTGGCGAGCACCGGCTTTCCGGGAGCGTATTTCAGGGCGTTGGTGATGAAATTCGTGAGCACTTGCTCCACCCTTGCGGCATCGAGCTCGGCCCAGATATCCGGCTGAATTTCTAGAGAGAGCTCGCAGCCTGCGGTCTCGAGCTGAGGACTAAAGCGTTCTAAAATATCGTGCACCAGTTGCGATAAATTTGTTTTTGCAAAGTCCATGGCCAATTTCCCGGAGCTAATTCGCGAGACATCGAGCATATCGTTCACAAGGCGCCCGAGCCGCTCGGTTTGGGCGAGCGTGGTGTCTAGGAGCTTTTTCACTTTTTCTGGGGGAAAGTTCCCTTGCCGCTCTAGCATACGCTTGTTCATTTGTGCCTGAAGCTTCAGCGAGGTGAGGGGAGTGTTGAGCTCGTGCGAAGCAATGCCCAAAAATGTATCGCGGGCCACGATCGCGGAGCGTAAGTTCTCGGCGAGGAGCTCGATCTCTTTTTGTTCGTTCACTTGGTCTGTCACTTCGTAGACGACCGCAAGAATTCCATCCACCTTTCCGTTGGCGTCGCGCTTGGCCTGGTAGGTAAAGTTAATGTACATTTCCTTTCCCACTCCGCTTGCTTGGATCACGGAGAGACGCAGTTTTGCTCCGTGAAAAGGCCTGCCCGTTTGGTAGACCTCGTCGAGAAGTTCGTAGAAGCCCTGGCCTTTGATTTCAGGTAGGGCCTTGCGGACGGATTTATGCAAGAGGTGAGTTTCCGGACGCCCGCCAAAAAGGAGGGACATAAAAGTAGGATTCACGAAGGTATAGACATGCTCAGGTCCACTCAGAATGGCGATGCCAATCGGAGCTTGGGTGAGAAAACTCAAGAGTTCGCGGCGGGCGAACTGCACTTCTGCTTCACTACGGCGCAGGTTTGCTTCGCTTCGCTGGAGCTCTTTTAGCGCCACCACTTGTTGGGTGGTCTCGGTGCAGACGACCAGCACCCCGCCGACATTTCCTTTCTCATCCAAAACGGCAGAATAGCCATAGGTCCAATAGACGTCTTCAATCTGCCCATTGCGAAAGATGGGGACTAGTTGGTTTTCGTTCCAACTAGGTTTTCCCTCGTTGAGGACATCTTGGATCTGCGGAAAAATAATCGGCCAAATTTCTGGCCAACATTCCACTCCCCGTTGGCCCATGGCGAGGGGGTGTTTGCCCTTCCCGAAGCTTGGTAGGTAGGCATCATTGTAAAATTGGATGAGATCGGGGCCCCACCACAAAAACATCGGATGCCGAGAGCCAAAAATAGTGCCTAAGGTGATTTTTAGGGCGATCGGCCAATGGTCCGGAGCTCCGAGCGCATGGCGGGACCAGTCGATCGTCCGGACTAAAGCGCCTGTTTCCCCACCTAAGGGCAAAAAAGAGAAGTCTTGGCGCACTACTCTCCTCCTCTGGGTTGGGTAGGTACCGGGGCGAAGAGAGCCGTGAGTCTCTACGTGAAAGCCTTTCATAACAAATTATCGTGGGGATGGAAATTTTTGTTCCCCGCTGTGGCGAAAGGTCCCGGAAAGCCCATGTTCGGCAGGGGGCAATGGAGCCGTGGCGGGATTGGATCTCTGCCGCCGTGGGCTCGTGGGAAAGGCGCTTTTGGCGGCGGCGCAGGAGTGCCGGCCAAGCGCAAGCGCGGTTCGCGCTGAGCTACGGGGCTGAGCGGACGGGTAAAGACTGTTACGTGCCGCTCGCGACTATCCAGATTGCTGAAAATTCCGGAACTTATTGTGAGCAGAGCAAAGGAGCCTGAGGTTCTCGGGTTTGTTGCTGCCTCCTTTGGCGTATTCGACGATGTGGTCGATTTCTAGAGCGTGGCGGCTCGAGCAACGCTTGCCATTCTTCTCGTACTCGCATTGGTGGTTGGCTCGCTTCCACACAAAGGCTTGAGTGGATTTGGGGATATAGCGGGTTTTATTTTCCTGCGCTTGGGGCGCGCCTCGTACTGGCGCGTCATGTTCTTTGATCACCTTATCTGCAAGGATCTCAATAAGCTTAGCTAGGTCTCCCTCATAATTTTGATGCGCCAGGAGGCCTTTGCATTTTTCTAGTTTTTCTAAGAGCTCAGGACTGGCGTAGAAAGAAAGTTTCACCTTGGCCTCGGGATCATAACGTTCATTGAGTTTCTTTTCGGCCTCTCGGGTGGTGCAATCATAGAGGCTCTCGAGCACCTCTTCTTTTTCTGCTTTAGGAACAACTCTCTTTTTTTCCTCCCGGCGAAAGTGCCCCTGTGCTTCGGCGGCATTCGAAAGGGAGACTTTCCCTTCGTTTATTTTTTCGATCACTTCGGGAATTTCTTTTCCAAGGCGCATGGCTTCGATGCGCACTTGCGCTTCGGCCGGAGTGTAAAGCAGAAATTCCGTGCAGAAGGCAAAAAGGGAGGAATAACCTTCTTCCAAGAAGAGTTTTCTTTTTTCTACTTCCTGTAAGTAAAGAAGCACACGCGTGACCAACAAGCGTTCCTGCCCGGTGAGATCTTTTAGCTCCGCTAGAAGTTCGTTGTTTTTCTTTTTGCTCAAGTCCATGGGGTACCTCCAAATTTTTCCGAAGCTACCATAGGTTTTTCGCGAGGATTTTTACGAAAGAGCAGGCTCCCCAGGAGCCGCGAGAAGAAATTTCGAAAGCAAAAAAGTGCGCGGCGATTTGCGGCCAATAGAAAGCAAATGCGCGCATCTCATACGCAGAAAAAAACGAGAGGAAGAAAATCCACCACGCCCGCAAAAATGCCTGTCAAGCAAAAGAAAAGCTGAAGAAAAAAAAGAGCGCTCGATCGTATCGCGGAAAATCCCGCAACCAATATTGCCTCTCCGATCTCTGGCCCTGCCCTCTGCCCCTGCCAACAAAAATATTTTTAAGTAGCCACGCCATCGCTGGAATAGGTCAAAGAAATAGGTCAAAAGCCCATTTTTTGAATCGGTCGATGTCCGTTTCAGAAGCACCTTCTTGGCAGCCTTGTAAGTAGCCTTGTAGGCAGCCTTATAAGCACTGCGAGCAAGAGCCAACGGCGACTTGCTCTTCGCCCCCGACTTCCACGGCACTACCTCCGTAGAAATTCTAGCTCCAACTTTGCCAGGCCTAGGATCTCCATAGAGCAAGATCGCTTCTAATGTATTGGTTGCAGGCCACGCACCCCCGCCTTCAATCATTCCTTTATTGAAGTAACCCCTCAGTTACTGGGGGCGAGCCGCGAATTGCTGCGGCGCTAATCCCCTCCCAGGTACTACGAGTGAGTGATCTTATTTCCCTGGCCCCTGCCACCTATTCCAATCCCACCGTCATGCTCGCGCGCCAGAATCCGCGCTTGCCTCTGCCGAACTATCTTTCCAAGGAAGACCGCGGAGGGCTCGAGACGGGGGTGGTGAGCTCTGTTCCCTTGGGGACCGATATCCCCTTCGATTTTAGTTCGCGCATTGAGACGGAATACTTTAGCAAAACTTAAAAGGTGTGGGATGGATTTTTCTGAAGAAATTTTAGAGAAGATTCAAGAGGCTCCGATCCTGCTCGACGGGGAAAGCATCGAACTGCACGAATTGGGGCAGGATGTGTTTGAACTGGCCGTGGCTGGCAAAAGCATTTTGCTTTCGACCGATGCCGGGCTTGATTTGGCCTACCAGCTGGCGGAGTTTTTGTCTGCCATGGAGCATAGAGGAAGTTGACTTTCGCCCAAAGGGGCGCATCTTCCTTCTATGCAAACACCCCTTTCGATCCTCGACCTCGCCTCTGTCCAAGAAGGCCGCACCATCAGCCAGGCCTTTCGTTCCACAGTGACTATTGCCCGGCATGCCGAGAGCTTGGGCTATAAGCGCTTCTGGATGGCCGAGCATCATAACCTCACCGGCATTGCGAGTTCTGCCACCGCGGTGCTTTTAGGGCATGTGGCGGGACACACTTCCACCATCCGTGTGGGCTCCGGCGGCATCATGCTGCCCAATCACGCGCCCTTGGTGATCGCTGAGCAGTTTGGCACCCTCGAGACTCTCTATCCGGGACGAATTGACCTCGGTCTGGGGCGGGCGCCTGGCTCCGATCGGCTCACGATGCGGGCTCTCAGGCGCGATTTTGCGGGGCAGGAAGGGGACTTTGCGGAACTAGTGCAAGAGCTCCAGGGTTATTTTTTGCCCGAGCAGGCCGGGCAAAAACTTACGGCCATTCCCGGAGCGGGCCTCGCTATTCCTATTTGGATCCTCGGTTCGAGCCTCTATAGCGCACATCTCGCCGCGGCTTTGGGTTTGCCTTATTCCTTTGCTGGTCACTTTGCTCCCGCGCAGATGCTGGCGGCCCTGGAGATTTACCACCGGGAGTTTCGGCCTTCCAAAGACTGGCCGAAGCCGCACACCATGGTTTGTGTGCAGGCCGTGGTGGCGGAAACAGACGAGCGCGCGCATTTTCTGGCCACCACTCTCTACCAGCGGTTTCTGGGAATCATCAGAAACCAGCGCACTTTGTCGCCCCCGCCAGTGGAAAGTATGGATGCCATTTGGACTGCGGAAGAAAAGGCCGCGATCGAATCGACCTTTCGCTACGCCATTATTGGGGGAATGGAAACTGCGGCCGAGAAAATGCGGGCGGTGCTCGATGCCACGCGGGCCGACGAATTGATGATTTGTTCCGAAATGTACGATTTATCCGACAGGCTGCAGTCGTTTGGGCTGCTTGCTCAGGTAGCCGAAAAAAAAGCGTGAGCAGATTCTCGACCCGCTCACGCTAACGTTTCTTCTTTTCTTAGCGACAGCCAGCAGGGCGGCAGGTGCGAGCGTTGTGGCTATTCGCGCGACAACGGCTCACGGCTGCTCTTTGCACTGAGCTAGAGGTGCTGTAACCCGAAGCGCGGAAAACTGTTCCTCTCGCGTTGCGCGCAAAACATACTTTTGCTTGGCGCCAACGAGGCGGATTATAACGAGGCTGGCGATGACGGGGCGGATTGTAACGAGGATGATTATATCGAGGCCGATCCCAATTATTGCCTCTCCCACCGTGCCTGGAGTTTCCCGATTGGTAGGAGCGATTGCCCTGGGTTAGCCCTTGGAGGCCTTCGTCGGCAAAATCTTCCTTTTCCACCGAGCGCAGCTCTTCCCAAACGGTTTGGGGCAAAGCATCGGCCTCAAACTCATTTACTTCGATTCCTGCATCCTCTTCCCCCGAAGCGTAAGCAGTTGTGTGGTTTGCAGTCAATACCATGCAGCTAAGCGCAAAAGTGCCTAGTAGTAGTTTTTTCATTCTTGTTTCCCCTCTTTAGTAAATAATAGCGATTTACATTTCCCCATCCAGATTGGAAATATACCCATCCTGGTTGGGCCAACCTTCGCTGCCACTCCGATTTCCGTCAAGGCAATCGCGATCACAAATCCTTACTTGCCTTGTAAGTTCTCTGACTAAGGGATTGCGTCATATGGCAAGAGGAAGATGGAAATATCGCAGGCGCGCCACACCTGAGTGCGCCTGCGAAGGCGAGATTCGTCTCACTCGCAAAGATCGGAGTGAGACGTTTTTTTAAATGCGCGCCAGAGCTTCTAGGCGCAGCCTATGGAAGGCAGCGGGCAGGTGGCTGCCGAGTTGCTGGAAAAAATCTTCATGGGAGGTAAGCTCTTTTTCCCATTTTAGCGTGCAGAGCTGCATGGATTTCGTGAATTGCTCCGGAGAAAATTGCATCCCTGCCCAGTCAAGATCCTCATACCGAGGGGAAAAACCTAAGGCATTTTTTTCGCCTTTTTTGTCGCCATCCGTCCGCTCAAAAATCCATTTCAGCACGCGCATATTTTGCCCATATCCCGGCCAGATGAATTTTCCGGCTTCATCTTTACGGAACCAATTGACCACGAAGATCCCTGGAAGTTTGTCCGTGCGTTTGGCCATCTCTAGCCAATGGGTGAAGTATTCGCCCACGTTGTATCCACAGAAGGGAAGCATCGCCATGGGATCGCGACGAACCACTCCCACCGCGCCGGTGGCGGCAGCGGTGGTTTCGGAGCCGATGGTGGCGGCAAAGTACACGCCGCTCTCCCAGCTGTCGGCCTGGAACACCAATGGCACAGTGTCGGCCCGGCGGCCGCCGAAAACAAAGGCAGAGATAGGAACACCTGCAGGATTCTCCCACTCAGGATCAATCGACGGGCAGCGCGAGGCGGGGGCCGTGAAACGAGCATTGGGGTGAGCTGCGGGACGTCCACTTTCGGGAGTCCAGGGTTGGCCGCGCCAATCGGTGAGGGCGGCCGGGGGTGTGTCTGTCATTCCCTCCCACCAGACATCGCCATCCGGAGTGAGCGCCACATTAGTGAAGATGGTGTCGGTGGCGATCGTGAGCATCGCATTGGGATTGGTTTTCATCGAGGTGCCGGGGGCCACGCCGAAATAGCCCGCTTCGGGATTGATTGCCCGGAGCACACCATTGGCATCGGCCTTGATCCAGGCAATGTCGTCGCCGATGGTGGTCACTTTCCAGTCCTTCATGCCTTCGGGTGGCACAAGCATCGCGAAATTCGTTTTTCCACAGGCGCTGGGAAAGGCCGCGGCCACGTATTTTTTCCGGCCGGAGTTTTCCACGCCAAGGATCAACATATGCTCCGCCAGCCAGCCTTCGTCGCGTCCCATTTTCGAGGCAATGCGAAGGGCAAAACATTTTTTCCCTAAGAGGGCATTGCCCCCGTAACCCGATCCGAAGGACCAAATGGAACGGTCCTCGGGATAGTGCACGATGTATTTATGTTCGGCATTGCAGGGCCATTTGGCATCGGCCTGGCCCGGAGCGAGCGGCATGCCCACGGAATGCACGGCTTGCACAAACTCGCCATTGCCAAGGGCGGCCAGGGCCGGGGCTCCCATGCGGGTCATGATGCGCATGTTCACGACGACATAGGGGGAATCCGTGATCTCCACGCCAAATTGCGAGAGCGGAGAGCCAATCGGGCCCATGCAGAAGGGGATCACATAAAGGGTGCGGCCACGCATGCAGCCGCGGAAGAGCGGGAGTAGTTTTTCGCGCATGGCCGCGGGGGCCATCCAATTATTGGTTGGGCCTGCGTCCTCTTGTTTTTCGGAGCAAATAAAGGTGCGGTCCTCGACTCGTGCCACGTCCTGAGGGTCGGACCAAGCAAGGTAGGAGCGTGGGCGTTTTTCCAGCTTCTGGAAGATGCCTTTTTCCACCATTAGGTCGCAGAGGGCTTGGTTTTCGGCCTCGGACCCATCGCACCAGTGGATGGAGTCGGGTTGCGTGAGATCGGCGATTTCGCTCACCCAGCGTAGGAGCTTCTCGTTCGTGACGGTCATCGTGTTTTGGACGGAAATCGAAGCCATGGCAACCTCATAGGCAAATGGATTTTTATATGACGCGGTCATATCAAGGCTTGGCGGGAAAGTCACCTGGCTAGCGGAGAAGCCGGAAATGCCGCTTCAGGGCGCAAACCCCCAACTGCTGCAAATTCAACCTCTTGGAGCTGGAAAGGGACGCGGCTGGTATTGACGGGGGATTGTCTGCCCCTTAGTCTTCCACGGAAAATCACATAAAGTAGGGAGTAGAAAAATGAAAATATTTTTGCTGTTGGCATTGGCCCTAAACACACAGCTTCCGGCTTTGGCTGGAGTGGAGGCGGAGAGCGATTTTTTCCGAACGGCCGAAGGGCATTGGGCCTACCAGGGCGCAGATGGGTCTGAACTAAGGCTAGAGTTTGGATCGGAAGGAGGCATTTGGTTCCAAGGGGGATCGAGCCGTTCCAGCACCGGATTTGAAGGCGTCACGCCACCTATCTATTTTGTGGATACTCGCCTTTGCGCGGACACTCAGTGCCGGCAGCCAATAGATGGCCGCCTGCTCGTCCTAGAGGAGCGCAAGGTGCAGTTTGAAATGGCATTTGGAATATATGGTAGCCGCGAGACCTATACACTCGAGCCCGGAGGCCAGCTGCGAGTGGACTATGAATTTATTGATGCCAAAAAAAATATTTTGCAGCACAGTTGGAATTTATTCTCGCGTAAATAAAGGAGCCTCCGCTAAGTCTTTGCGCAATTCTATATTGCAGCGTTGGTAGTCGGGATGAGGGCCAAGGTGCGTGATTTCAAATCCGTGCTTGCGGTAGAGGCGGATCGCCGGGCCAAGTAGGGTGTTCGAGAGGATCAGGATTTCCTTAGCGCCCCTGGCCCGTGCCCAGGCTTCGGTATGTTCCATCAGTAGGTCGCCAAATCCCTGGCCTTGAAAATTTGGGTCCACGGCCATCTTGGCTAGCTCGAACTGCGTAGCGCTGGTCTTGTACATCGCACAGGTTCCGATCGCCTTTTCATTCACAATGATAAAAAAGATCTCACCGCCGCCAGCCAGGCATTCCTCAGGGTGATCGAGCTGCTCGAGGTCTTTTTTTTCCACCTGGAAATAGTGCTCGATCCATTGCAGGTTGAGCGCGCGAAACGCGCTTCGAAATCTTTCTTCGTAGGAGATGACTTTCCTCATGATTTCTGGTCTACCTCTCTTCGCATTTTTTGCAAAGTACGATCCATTTCCATACTAGTATGAAAATGGATACTAGTATGGAGGACTGGCCATGAAAAAAAGAAAGTTTAATTGTCCGGCGGAGCTGACGCTGCATTTGATCGGAGGAAAATGGCGGGCCATCCTCCTCTATAACCTGCGGAAAGGGCCGCGGCGATTTGGGGAGCTAAGGCGTTTGAGTCCGGGGATTTCGCAGGCCACCCTCACGGCCCAGCTGAAAGATCTTGAATCCAGCGGAATCATTGAGCGAGAAGAATTACGGCCCGCGCCCCATCTGGCAGTTCAATACAAGCTCACCGAAAAGGGCGATTCGCTAAAGCCCGCACTATATGCCCTCATTCGTTGGGGGATTGCGCACCAGAAAGACTATGTGCTCGGGGATTTTGGCATGGCCGTGTTTCAGAAAGATTAGAAGTGGATTTGACCACAAACTTTCTCTGCCAGCGCCCTAGCTAAGGAAAATAGCCGCACAGTGGAGGTGAAAAAATCCTTTTTAAGGCGGCGGGAGAAATGGTATCCCTTGGAGGGGGGTGATTCTTGAAACTATTTATTCTACTTAGTATTTTTAGTATTTTCTGCACGGCGCCTGCTTGGGCCGAAACGGTGCTCACGATCCAGAGAGTAAACTTTAAGAATTTTAAAAAACTTCACTACGATCTTATTTATAGTGCCGCTACTTGCGAAATAAAAACTTCTACGCCTTTTGATGTCTATTACCGCGACAATGCCAGTGGCGAGCGATTGCCAGATTTTTCCTCTGACAGCCAAGACTATTTTGGGCCGCGTATTGATCGCTCGAGGCTAAGCCCCACGGCGGTGGCTTTGGAATTTAAGGCCTTTGACGAGATCCAGAATGCCACTAGGCGCCCCGCGGAGATCCTTGTACGGCTCGAGAAAGTGGGGAATCGCTGCAAAGCTAGAGCGGAAATTTCCTATGAAGGGCGTGCGTTCACTTTGGAAAATATCGATATTAAGGTGAAAACATTCTTAGGACTTCCTTCGGGTGTGGAGTGGGTGAGGCTTGACGGTAGTGATTCGGAAGGGAAGCTTGAGGACTGCGTGGTGGGGAATTGCCCGCGATAGACGCAAGAGCAATCACCCACGCGCACCACGAAGCAGCGCAGCGAAGAGCCATCTACAGCCTCTGCAGCGTTAGAGCGGCAGGCTCAGTTGAAACGGCCTCTTTTCTTTCTCCTTCTCTTTTTCCTTCTCTTCTTCCGCGGCGAGACGCACGCCT
>JAKFYM010000375.1 GCA_021730855.1 Bdellovibrionales bacterium | reverse complement strand
AACGCTGCCTCTGTCTCTGCTGATTTTCTCCAAGAAGTTTACCAAGCCTCCCTGGCCCGCACCAAAACCAGCCAAGGCAGCATCAAGCTCTCCAAACCAAATTTTGTGCGCTGGGAAATCACCGAGCCCGAGACCACCCTCATGGTTTCGAATGGCCGCCGTGTCTACTACTACACTCCTGGCGCGAGCGGGGGAAAAGGCCAAGTCCTGGTGCGCGGAGCCACCGAGCTCACCAAGCAACCCCTCTTTCGCATCCTCACCGGCAGCGCCAGCCTCGACAAAGAATTCTCCCTGCAAAAGCAGGAGAACCCGCCAGAAGTGGCCGCGGGAGAGACCCTCCTGACGCTAAAACCGAAAAAAGCGATGGGCGATCTCGAGCAGGTGCAGCTCCGGGTGGACGCTAAGTATTTGATTCAAGAGGTAATTACCCATAGCGCGACCGGCAACAAAACGAAAATCACCTTGCAAAATCAGGCCTTAGGGGATAAGTTGCCGCCTGCTCTGTTCGATTTCAAACCGCCGGAAGGCGCCGAAGTTCTGCGGAACTGAAACCACTTTAGTGCAGAGAAAAGGAGAATTCAGATGCCATCCTTTGATGTCGTCTCGCAGGTAGACCTACAAGAAGTTGATAACGCGGTTAATCAATCGATGAAAGAAATTAGCCAACGTTATGATTTTAAAAACGCCAAGACCTCGCTCGAATGGCGCACCAAAGAAAAAGAAATCATAATTGTAGCCGACGATGACTACAAACTCTCCGCCGCCACGGATATTCTTCAATCGAAAATGGTCAAACGCTCCCTCCCACTCAAGAACATGAAATACGGAACCATCGAGCAAGCCACCGGCGGCCAAGTGCGCCAGGTGATCACCATCCAACAAGGGCTCGACAAAGAGCAGGCCAAAAAAGTCACGCAAGCGATCAAAGATTCCAAGCTAAAGGTTCAGGCCCAGGTGATGGACGATCAGGTGCGCGTCACCTCCAAAAATATCGACGATCTGCAGTCCACCATCCGCTTCCTCCGCTCGGCCCCGCTCGAAGTGGAAGTGCAATTCATCAATATGAGAAACTAATGACCATCGCGACCAAGACTTTATCCAGCCCCAAGGAGGCGGTTTTTCAACCGACCTCCGTCTACTTTGTGTCCTTGGGCTGCCCGAAGAACTTGGTCGATAGCCAGGTGATGCTTGGCCTACTGAAATCAAACAAATTTACTATCACCGAAGATCCCGCCGAAGCCGAGACGGTGATCGTCAACACCTGTTCCTTCATCGACTCGGCCAAAAGGGAATCGATCGACACCATCCTCGAGATGGCCGACTTCAAAGAAAATGGCCGGCTCAAGAACCTCGTGGTGAGCGGCTGCATGGCCCAGCGCTATGCCAAGGACCTCGAAAGAGATATGCCCGAAGTGGATCTCTTCATCGGCACCGGGGAATACCACCGCGTGGTGGAGCTTCTGCAAAAAAAGGCCCTCGGCAAACTAGCCCAAAAAACCTTCGTGGACATTCCCACCTTCATCCACACCGAGGAGCATCCGCGCATCAATACAGGCGCCCACCACTCGGCCTTCCTGAAAATCTCCGAAGGCTGCGTGCGCAACTGTTCCTTCTGCATCATTCCCAAGCTGCGTGGCCATACCGTGCGCTCCCGCTCGATTGCGTCCCTCGTGCAAGAAGCCCAGGCCCTCGCCGCCTCCGGAGTGACGGAGCTCAATCTTGTGGCTCAGGACCTCACCCACTACGGGATCGAGAACGGTTACCAAGAGACCCTCGCCGGCCTCCTGCGCGAGCTCGTGAAAGTGGCGGGCATCAAATGGCTACGCCTCCACTATGCCTACCCGGATAATTTCACCGACGAAGTGATCCACCTCATGGCCACCGAGCCCAAGATCGCAAAATACGTGGACATGCCGATCCAGCATGGCGACGACAAAGTTCTCAAGCTCATGAATCGCCGCGTGACCCGCGAGCAAATCTATACACTGGTGGAGAAAATGCGCGCGCGCATCCCTGGCCTCGTTTTCCGCACCAATATCATCGTGGGCCATCCGGGCGAGACCGAAGAAGCCTACGCAAACGTGCGCCAGATGCTGCTCGACCTGCGCCTCGAGCATGTGGGCGTGTTCAAATATTCTCTCGAAGAAGACACGCCCTCCTTCCGCCTCGCCGAAAAAATCGGCCAGGTGCCGGAAGAAACCATCCAGAAACGCTTCAACGAACTAATGGAGATCCAGCAACGAATCTCCCTCGAAAACAACCAAGCCATGGTGGGCAAAAAGGTCGAAGTCCTCGTCGAGGGCGTTTCCCGTGAAAGTGATCTCCTGCTCCAGGGCCGCTGGTACGGACAAGCCCAGGAAATTGACGGGGTGATCCTGATCAATTCTGGTGATGCCGCACCAGGACAGTATGTAGAAGTGGAAATCAGCGACGCTCTTCCCTATGATCTGGTTGGAGGCATTGTTCCTCGTCTCCACTAAAGGAGTGCCATGAGCGCGTTTAAATTGTCGGATCCGGGAGCCTCGCTCGCCAGCGACCCGACCCTCAGCGAATACCTGCGCTGCTATGAATTCCCGCTTCCCCCCGATGTCCGCTACGGCTACCTCCGCTTCCAAAGCTCCCAAGCTCGTGACCGCGTGGGCCTCTTCGGCCAGGCCTGGGTGCCTTATCATCCCGTAGGGACCATCCTGCTCATTCATGGGTATAGCGAGCATACCGGCAACTATGCGGAGCTCGTGCGCGATTTCGTGGGTGCGCGTTTTGCGGTGGCCGCCCTCGACCTGCGCGGCCAAGGCCTCTCCGAGGGCGCTCGCGGCCATCTGGAAAGCCCCACCGCCTATGTGGAAGACGTAGAAGATTTCCTCAAAGAAATCTTCCCGCTCCTGCTCCCGAGTCACCCGCTCTTTATTTGGGGACATAGCCTAGGCGCCCTCGTGGGCCTCCAGCTTTTACTGCGCGGAAAAATTCCGGCGCGCCCCCATGCCGCCGTCTTCACCTCGGCCTTCCTTGGTTTTCGCGAACTCACTGGCGGCCAAAAATTTCTCGCGCAGCTCGCTCCGCTCCTGGCCAAGCTGCTGCCGTCTCTTCCTGTGGCCCATAAAATTCCGCCCACCGTGCTTTCCCACGATGAATCCTACCTAGCCCGCCGCCTCGAGGATCCCCTGATCAGCCGCGTGGCCACCCCGCTCTGGCTGATGTCCGCAGGCAAAGCCATCCAAGAGGTACGCGCCAATGTGGGGCAGTTCCAGCGCCTCAGCCCCACGCTCTTTATGCTCGCGGGGGACGAGCGAGTGACTAATCTCACCGACGCGAGAAAATTTGCGTTCGAGGCTTACGCCAGCCTTCGCCACAAGGTGATCGAATTTCCCAATTACCTCCACGAGCTGGAGAAAGAGCCGGCCGTGCGCCCACGCGTGCTCTCCGAGACCCTGGCCTGGTTTCGGAGTCATATTTAAAGATTATCTAGCCCGCTGGTCCGCCGGTAGGTTGCGCCAGCTCTTCCCGTCCTTCGCGGCAGGATTGAGCTGCGTCTCTCTCACGGCCTTGGCATGAGAGGCATAGTCTTTCGAGAAGATATGCGTGCCGTCGTTTTTAGAAACGAAATAAAGGTACTCACTCTCGGCGGGGGCGAGAACCGCGCGGATCGCATTCAAGCTGGGATTGGCGATCGGACCCGCCGGTAGGCCTTCGCGCTGGTAGGTATTGTATTCGCCCGGAGCATTCAGGTCGCGGCGGCGAATGTTCCCATCCCAACTGCCTTGGGCCATCCAAAGTGCATAGATCACCGTGGGGTCTGTCTGCAGCCGCATCCGCTTGCGCAGGCGGTTCACAAAAATGCTCGCCACCAAGGGGCGCTCGTGGGCGGCTCCTGTTTCCTTCTCCACAATGCTGGCAAGGATCACCACCTGATGGGGCGTCAGGCGGAATTCACTCACCACGGCCGACCGGCCGAGCTCAGCCGCAATCGGAGCGTAGACGGCACGAAAGTGCTGCAGCATCAGCTGCACGATCTCCTGCGCAGTTTGCACGCGCTGGAGGAAATAAGTGTCGGGATAAAGGTAACCTTCCACAGACACGGGCAGCTTGTCGCCCGGGCTCAGGGTCGGAAGCAAGCGGATGTTCTCGGGAGCCCGAGCGGCGGCAAGGAAGGCGGCTTTTTGCACGAAACCCTTTTCGGCGAGCAGATCGGCTATTTGGAAAAGATTGAAGCCTTCCGGAATCGTCACCTTGTATTCCATGGGCTTGCCCTCGGTGAGGGCCTTCACTAGGGCGGGCACCGTCATATTGCGATACAGGGGAAACTCTCCGCGCTTGAGCGACTTGGCAGGCGGAAGGAAGTTCACGTACCAACGCAGCGCCCGTTCCGAGCGAATCACGCCCTCGCGCTGTAGACGGGCAGCGAGGCCCGCAAAATTTTCTCCTTTTTCGACGGTGAAGACGATTTCTTCCCCGCTCAGAGAAAAATAGCCGAGTTCGCGCGCGGCTAAACCCGCCACTAGCCCCAAAACTAAACATAAGAACGTGAAACTAAAGACGAATTTCATATAGTCCTGCCGTCCCTGGCTCGCTTGTGTTTTTTCCGAAGAATGCCTTGCTTTTCTAGGCTAATGCAAAGATGCGGCGCGTTGCAAGGCCGCGAAACCATTAATAGTCTTGACTTAGGTAACGCATAGTGTTACCATGGGCGCCGTCTACATCAGAGTCTTGAGAGAGGATTTGCCGAGAATGGAAAATTACATGTTCAAGGTTGGCGACAATGCAGTTTACCCCAAGTACGGCGTGAGCGTGGTCAAGCGCATCGAAGAGAAAGTCATCTCGGGCAAGAAAAAAAGTTTCTACGTCCTCCAAGTGATCGAGAATGGGATGACCATTATGGTCCCAACCGATGGCACGGCCAGCGTGGGCTTACGCGCCCTCGTGTCCAAAACAGAAATTGATGAGATCTACAGCATCCTGCGTGACCGCGGAGTGAAGATCGATCGCACCACCTGGAACCGCCGCTTCCGGGAATACATGGAAAAGATCCAGACCGGCTCGGTGAAGGAAATCGCCGAAGTGCTGCGCAACCTCTATCTCCTGAAAAACTCTAAGGACCTCTCCTTCGGGGAAAAACGCATGTTCGAGAATGCCAAGAACCTCTTGGTGAAAGAAATCTCGATGTCGAACTCCCTGCCGGAATCCGAAGTGGAAGCCGAACTGACCAAAGCTCTTGGCAGCGTCTAAGAAATCCTTTAGGTTGTGCCCATATGGCACAATTTGATGTTCAAAAACTCATCCAATCTGGTGGCGGCCCTCTCGCAGGGGAAGACCGCGTCCGCTTCGCTCCCTCGCCCACGGGCTATTTGCACGTAGGCGGCGCCCGCACCCATCTCTTCAACTGGCTGCACGCCCGGCATAGCAACGGCAAGCTCGTCCTCCGAGTGGAAGATACCGACCAGGTGCGCTCCACGCGAGATTCGGAAAATATGGTGTTGCAGGACATCGATTCCCTCGCGCTCACGCCCGATGAGGGCCCGGTCCAGGGCGGCGCTTACGGCCCCTACCGCCAATCCGAACGCCAAGAATTGTTTAAGGTCCTCGCCCTGCGCCTACTCGCCGAGGGCCGAGCCTACCGCTGCTTCTGCACCGACGCCCAGCTAGACACCAAAGCCCAGGCCGCCAAAGCCGCCGGCAAACAACCCCATTATGATGGCACCTGCACCTTCCTCTCGGCCGAAGCCAGCGAGACGCGCGCCAAGGGCGGAGAGCTTTTTTCGATCCGTATGAAGGCGCCCTACAAAGACTATGTGGTGAAGGACCTCCTGCGCGGGGACGTGAACTTCAAGGCCGGAATGGTGGGAGACTTCGTGGTGCTCCGTTCGAACGGCATGCCCGTTTATAACTACGCCGTGGTGGTGGACGATTACTATATGCGTATCAGCCACGTAATCCGTGGCGAAGACCATCTCTCCAACACCATCCGCCAAGTGATGATCTATGAGGCGTTCGGCTGGGAGCTGCCAAAATTCGCGCACATCTCGATGATCCTCGGCATGGACAAAAAGAAACTCTCCAAGCGTGAGGGCGCCTCCTCGGTGCACGACTATCTACGCAACGGTTTTTTGCCCGAGGCCCTGATCAATTTCATCGCCCTGCTCGGCTGGTCTCCGCCGGATGGCAAAGAGATCCGCCCCCTCTCAGAAATTGTGGAGCTCTTTGACCTCACCAAACTCAACAAAGCCCCGGCCGTTTTTGATGACGACAAGCTCACCTGGATGAATGCCGAATACATTCGCGCCATGGACATCAACGAACTTGCCCAGCGCATCCGCCCCTTCGTGCAGGCCGCCGGTCTGGATCCCGATGTGCGGGGCGCAGCCTGGTTCCTCGAAGTACTAGGCACCGTGAGAGGCAACCTCCGCACCCTCACCGAAGTGGGCCCCCACCTCGAGATCTACTATGCCGATCGCTTTGCCTTCGAGGCCGATGCGAAGACAATGCTCAGCACTCCCGAAGCCAAGCAGGTGATCAAGAATTTCCGTGACGAGGTGGAAAAAAATCAGGGCGTCTCCTCCGAGGCCGTGCTCTCCTCCATCCAAAATGCGGTGAAAGAAAGCACGGGCGCCAAGGGCAAAAATCTTTTTATGCCGATGCGCGCCTCCGTGACGGGAAAACTACACGGACCGGAACTAAAGCTGGTTCTGCCACTGCTCGGAGCAGAAGAGACACTAAGAAGGATAGACGCGGCCTTAAGCCTTTAGCGCCAAACCGCCAACCGCCCCGCTCTCCGCCAGCCTGCATCTGCAACCGCTAGCTGCCAACCGCGTGCCGCTAAACCGCGAACCGCTCTCCGCAGTGGCTGCGCTGCGCTTGCCGCTTCCTTGCGGCTTTCTGAGATTCTTAGGTATTTTTGATCAGTTGGTAGACTTGCGCTCCTATCCTATCCGCTTGCTCGAAGAGGCTTGCTTGGCTTAGGACTCTCAGGATCGCTTGGCATTCACGGATGGAGCCATAGGCTATCGAGTAGAATCTCTTTTTCTCCTTTGGGCTCGGCTTCGCTGCTTCCTGGTGGAAGAGGATGGCTGCTTCGTAGGCTAAACTGCGGTTTGCGGTGGCAGTTCACGGTTCGCTGTTTAGCGGCACGCCGTTGGCGGATAGCCGTTGCCGATGCGGTTCGCGGCGGACGGGGCGGTTAGCAGTCACCCTCTACCAAGAATGCAAAAGCATCCAGCTCCCGGCAGATCTGAAAGATCAACTGCAGAGAGCCAGTTCAAGCGTGGTCTTAAATCTGGCAGAAGGCTGGGGAAAGAGAACCAAGAAGGATAGAGAAAAATTCTTCACCATAGCCTTTGGCTCTATCCGGGAAATGCAGGCCATAGCGGATATGGAAATTGATGCCATGAAGAAAGTGACAGACAAGCTAGATCACCTAGCAGCAAGCGTCTACAAGCTCAGCGGGCGCTAGCCCAAGCTGAGCAACCGCAAAACCGCTAACCGCGCCGCTAGCTGCCAGCCGCATCCGCAACAGCTAGCGGCCAACCGCGTGCCGCGAAACCGCGAACCGCGAACGGCATCCGCTAACTGCAGCCGCAATCGCTTGCCGCGACGGCTTTCCTAGAGCAAAAAACTGTCCACCCGATAAACGCGCTTTACCGTTCTCGCTTCCTTCGTCGAGCAATTCGAATGATAGAAAATAAGCCAGGCTTCCGGAAAATTCTTTTCAAAGACATGAAAATTCGCCGGCTCATTGTCGAAAAGCGCAACGGCATTTCCATCCACCCTCAACTCACGGAGGGCCTCATCCTTGAAATCGGCATCATCAAGCCCAGCATTAGGCTTCATCAGGAGTTTGCTCGCCCGTGCGTCCACTGGAAAGCCATGGAACTCTAGCATGCTCTGCGTCCCTCTTCCCATCCCCGGCCAATCGCGGCCGGTGAGGTAAATGGCGGTGGCACCAAGATCCACCACTCGATTCGCAAAGTCCACGGCACCGGGGGCCGGCTGGTCCATCGTGAGGTAGGCATGGCTAAAGAAGCGCGTCCGCCAGAACTGGAAAGCCTCCTTCATGAAAGAACGCACCACCTCTTCGGAGCCGGGCACCTGATTCGCTCGGGCACTCTCCTCTAGGGTATAAAGCAAGTCGTGAGACTGGAGGGAGAGGCACCACTCGGCTATGTCCTCTGAGAGAGCTCTTGCCTTTGAGCCCAGCGCAAATTCCTTGAGGATACGTAAAGTTCTCGGCTTCACATCGAAGATCGTAGAGTCCAGGTCGAAGACGACGGTCACTGGTTTCCCGCCCTGGCGAATGCGCTGGCGGCACTCACTCTGCACGCGGTCGAGCACTCCGAGCAGCACCTCTTTCTGCGGAAGCGGGTCAAAGGCGATGCTTTCAATCCAGGGATGCTGAGACTTGGCCGATTTACTGCGATAAAAACTGTTCATGAGACTCTCGCTAAGGGGGAAATGATGCTGGCCGCGCCCATGGCCAGAAATTTTTTAGCCTGCTCGGGCTCCTCTACTGTCCAGAGGGCCACGGGCACCTTCCGTCCCGCCAGCGCAGCCGCCATGCCGGCAGAATAATCCCGGTAATCTAGATTCAGCATATGCGGCCTCGCCAGAAAGGCCAGCAGCATTCGTCGCAGATAAAAGGCATTTTTCTCTGCGCGTTCCTGGGTCACGAGCAAGGCTCTCGGCACGTTGGGCAGAAAGCGGGAGAGACGGCGGAGGGCGAGAGGATTGAAGCTGGAAAAAAGCACCCGCCCTGCACTTCCCGTCTCCTCGATCACCCTGGCCACGGCGGCCTCGATCCCATCCGTACGCGCCCTCGTGGACTTGATCTCCACATTCACAAAGAGTCCCCGGCAGGCGGGGTCCAGCAGCACCTCACGCAAGGTGGGCACCCTCGCCCGTTCCTTCAGGGCCTGAGCAGAGAGGGCATTCACCCAACCGGCCTGGCCCGAAATCCGCTGGATATCGCTATCATGCACCACCACCACTTCCCCATCCCCTGCCAAGCGCACATCGAGCTCCACCATGGTGGCGCCCGCTTCGGCTGCCCCACGAAAAGCCGCAAGGGTGTTCTCCTGCACTCCTGCCGGATGGTAGCCGCGATGGCATTGGTAAGACGGCAAGCGTAGGGCGCCCTCCGGCCAGGGCATCGCTTCCCAGTGGAAAATGATTTTGTACGTCCAAATCGCGCCCGCGAGAAAAATCCCCAGGGTGAAAATCAACATCCCGCTATGCAGGTTGGAATAGTCGGAGACAATGCCCACCAAGGTGGGAGAGATGGCGTCGCCCAGTAGATGAATCGCGAAAATCGAGAAGGCGTTCGCCGTGGCGCGGATCGAGGAAGGCACCACATTCACCACCTGCGCATTGATCGGGCTGGTGCTGAGGAAGAGCAAAAACTCGAGGAAAAAAATCAGGACGCAAAACACAGAGAAGGAGCGCTGTTCTAGAATCAAGACATAGATGGGCAGTGCCACGAACATCGAAAGGGCCGAGAGCTTCAGGTACGCATCCGTGCCCCGCTTGGCCCAGCGATCGGCCCAGGCTCCCCCAAGAATGGTTCCGAGAAATCCCGCCGCCACGGTGATCCCACCGAAGACCATCGCCCCATTCGCGGCTTCCACGCTCAAATAGCGCACCATATAGTGCGGAATCCAGACCGCAATTCCCCCGAGCACGAAGGTATAGGCACAATAGCCGAGCACGGTGAGCACATAATTTATATTGCGGGCCAGGGCGCGGTAGGCATCGCGCGCGGGAATCTTAATGTCCTCCGTATCAAAGGCCCCTCGCTTAGGCTCCTTCAGGAAAAGTAGCGCCGCCGCAAGAAGCACCCCTGGCAGCCCCGCCACAAAAAAAGCCTGTCGCCAGCCCACGGCCTTCTCCAAAAAGCCTCCGAGCAGGTAGCCAAGGGCGCTGCCCACGGGAATGGCCATAAAAAAGATCGCAAAAATCCGCCCCCGCACGCTCTTGGGATAAAGGTCGGCCAGGAGAGAGGGACTGATCGAGCCATAGGCCGCCTCCCCCACCCCTAC
>JAKFYM010000248.1 GCA_021730855.1 Bdellovibrionales bacterium | reverse complement strand
ATCCCACCCTATAGTGGCACCGTGGTGGAGAAGCTCCGTGGTGCCGGCGCGCTTTTTGTGGGCAAATGCAATATGGACGAATTCGCCATGGGTTCGTCCAATGAGAATTCAGCCTATGGGCCAGTTTCTCTGCCCCAGGATCCAGAGCGGGTGCCTGGAGGGAGCTCCGGAGGTTCGGCCGCCGCTGTGGCCGGAAACCTGGCGGTGCTTGCCTTGGGGTCAGACACGGGGGGCTCCGTGCGCCAGCCTGCGAGTTTTTGTGGCGTGGTGGGGATGAAGCCCACCTATGGGCGTGTGAGCCGTTATGGTCTCGTGGCTTTTGCTTCTTCGCTCGACCAAATTGGGCCGCTCACCTTGGATGCCCAAGACAATGCGGATTTGCTCGAGCAGATCGCGGGCTATGACCCTTGGGATTCCACCTCCTTGCAGCGGGAAGTTCCGCGCTATGGCCAGGCGGTGCAAAAAGTGCGTAACGATTCTGCGCACCGCAAGGAGTTTTTGCAGCAGCTGCGCGTGGGCGTGCCCGCAGAGTTTTTTGGCGATGGGCTAGACGCAGAGGTGCGAGCCTCGGTGGAGCGTGCGCTCGAGGCGCTTCGTACATCCGGAGCGAAGATTGTTCCTGTTTCGCTGCCGCATTCAAAGTATTCTCTGGCGGTGTACTACGTGGTGGCGGTCTCGGAGGCTTCCGCGAATCTGGCGCGCTTTGATGGCGTGCGTTTTGGCCCGCGTGTGCTCCCAAATGGCGAGCAGACCACTTTGGAAGAAATGTACGCCGCCACCCGCGGCCAACTTTTTGGCCCCGAGGTGAAGCGCCGGATCTTGCTCGGGACTTTTACGCTTTCCTCGGGCTACTATGATGCGTATTACCGGCGCGCCTGCCAGGTGCGGAACCTGATCACCCAGGACTTTGCCAAGTGTTTTCGGGAAGTGGACGTGCTGATTGGCCCCACCACACCTTCGGTGGCTTTTCCTCGCGGCTCCAAGACGAACGATCCCCTGGCCATGTACCTCTCGGATATCTATACCGTGCCTGTGAACTTGGCCGGGGTGCCGGCGGTCTCCATGCCTTTTGGCACGGGAGAGAAGGGCTTGCCCGTGGGATTGCAATTCATCGGTCCTAATTTTTCCGAAACCAAACTTCTAGAGACCGTGGCCGCACTGGAAGTGCTGCACGATGAGGGGGTGTAGTCATGCCACAACCAACCTATAACGGCTTTGAAACCGTGATTGGCCTCGAGGTGCATGCACAGCTTGCCACCCGCTCGAAGCTCTTCTCCGCCTCGCCCAACCAATTCGGCATGGCCCCGAACCGCAACATCAATCCCGTTTGCACGGCGCAGCCGGGCGCCCTGCCAGTGCTGAATCGCCAGGCCGTGACCTATGCCATCCGCGCGGCCTTGGCCACCAACTGCCGCCTCAACGAGGTGAGTATTTTTTCGCGGAAGAATTATTTCTACCCCGACTTGCCCAAGGGCTACCAGATTTCGCAGTTTGACAAACCGATCGCCGAGCATGGTTGGCTAGAGATTGAGTTTGAGAATGAGCCCGGCACACGTGAGTCCAAGCGTGTGGGCATCACCCGCATTCACATTGAGGAAGACGCCGGCAAGAGCCAGCATATGGCGGGCTATTCGCTGGTGGACCTCAACCGCGCCGGCACGCCCTTGATCGAGATCGTCTCGGAGCCCGATTTCCGCGGGCCCGCCGAGGCAGCGGCCTACCTGAAAAAGCTGCGCGCCATCCTGCAATACATCGAAGTCTGCGATGGAAATATGCAGGAAGGAAACCTGCGTTGCGATGCGAACGTCTCCGTGCGCCGGATCGGCGAGACCAAGCTCGGCACCCGCGCCGAACTCAAGAACCTCAACTCCTTTCGTTTTCTCGAGAAGGCCGTGGAATATGAGATCCATCGCCAGATCAACGTGATCAATAGCGGTGGGCGCATCGTGCAGGAGACGCGCCTCTATGATTCGGCCCGGAATGTCACGCAGTCGATGCGTTCCAAAGAAGAAGCCCATGACTATCGGTATTTTCCTGAGCCAGATTTGCCACCGCTCGTGGTGAAGCCCGATTGGATAGCCGAGGTGCAAGCCACGATGCCCGAGCTGCCCTCGGCGAAGGCCGAGCGCTTTGTGCAGGAGTTTGGCTTGCCGGAATATGATGCCAAGGTCATCACCTCCGATAAAGCGCTTGCTCATTTTTACGAGAGAGCCGTGGCGAAGTCTGCGGGCGAGCCTAAATTGGTCTCGAACTGGTTGATGACGGAAGTTCTGCGCATGCTCAAAGAGAGCGACAAGGAGATCGAAGACTGCCCATTCCCGGCCGAGCATTTGGGCAATCTCGTGGCCTTGATCAAGAGCGGAGAGATTTCCTCCAAGATCGCCAAGACAGTCTTTGAGGAGATGTGGGCGAGTGGCCAGGAACCAGCCGTGATCGTGAAAGAGAAGGGCTTGGTGCAGGTGTCGGACCCTGCGGCGATCGAGGCGGCCGTGCGCAAGGTGATGCAAAACAGTCCAAAGAATGTGGAAGAGTACCGCGCTGGAAAAGAAAAGCTATTTGGTTTCTTCGTGGGCCAGGTAATGAAAGAGACGCAGGGGAAAGCCAACCCGGCCTTAGTGAACGACATTGTCAAAGCCTGCCTAAAGGGAGAAAAATGAAAAAAATATTGTGGGTTGTGGGTGGGTTGTTTTTTGCCTTACTGGTGGCGATCATCAGTGTTCCGCTCTTTGTGGATGTGGACCAGTACCGCACCCAGATCACGGCCGAGGTGAACAAACGTATCAATGGGGAGCTCAGCCTCGGGAAACTCAAACTCACGCTCTGGGGGGCGATCAATATCCATGCGGAATCGATCGTGGTGAAGGTGAATGGTTTCACGGATCCCCTCGTCGACACCAAACAGTTTCATTTACGTATCCCTTATTTATCTCTGCTCTCGGGGCGGCCGCAGGTGATTGCCGTGCTCGACGCCCCTAAAATCCTGGTGACCACCAATGAAGCGGGCAAGATGAATGTGCTGGAGTTTCTGGCCCCTGCGCCCGGAACTATGGTCACTCCTCCTAGCACCCCTCCTGCGGACGTTGCCTCTTCCACTCCCGCCCCCGTTTCCACGGAACCTAGCAAGGTGCCCGCCCTTTTGGCCGGATCCTCGCTTGGCTTAGATATTACCAAGGGCGAGCTGCACTATGTGGACAAGGCGGCCAAGAGTGAATACCACGTGAATGGCCTAGATCTCGAAGCCGAAAATCTTGGCCTAGGCTCCACGATGCAAATCCGGGTGACGGCGCCGCTCAAAGGCAGCACGCCCACCTTAACGTTTGAGGGGCCGGTGCAAGCGGCAGCCGAGCTCACGCCCGTGCTCGTAAATCGCACTGTGAAGAGCGTGAAGGGTTCGATGGACATCGACGCCACAAATCTGGCGATTGCCCTCAAGAGCGGGAGCTTTAAAAAGAGCAACGGCCAAGCTATGCAGCTAAAAGCCGTTTTTGATGGGGACGAACAGCAGACCCTGCTGCGCTCGCTCGAAATGCGCCTTCATGACTTTAAGGTGCACGGCAAGGGCCGCCTCACCTTAGCTCCGGTGACGGCCAAGCTAGAGATCAATACCGATCCTCTGAAGCTCGAGAGTTTAGCCGAGCTGGTGCCGATGCTAGCCACCTACCAACTTAAGGGCACGGCCAACCTGAACCTACAGGTGGATAAGGATGCCGCGGCCTTGCGGGCCACGGGGGATGCAAAGGTGAGCGATGGCTCCTTCTTTCTGAAAGGTGTGTTGCAGGCACCTATGCAGTTCCAGCTCCAGGCGGGATTTTCCGAAACCACCCTCAATATTGTGCGTGCCTCGCTTTCGGGGCCCGACACGGAACTTCAGGCCACGGGCAATGTGCGCAACTTTCTCGCGCCGCAGTTCAATCTGGCCCTGACTGGAAAAAGTTTTAATGTCGATAAGACATTGGTGCTACCCACCGCCGGAGCGGAGGCAAAATCGGCTCAGGTGCTAGATCTTTTCCTGCCGCCGGCGCATGCGGCGAAGCCGGATGTGAATCCCATGGCGGCGCTGGCGGAGAATCCTATAGTGGCTAAGGCCAATGGGGTGCTCACGGCGCAGATTGGTCGTGTCACTGTTTACGACGCCAATCTGGAGCGGGTGCAGGCACGGGCTACTTTGCAGAACCTTTCCTTGAAGCTAGCCGATGCGAGCTTTCGCACCTTTGGTGGCGTGGTCAAGGGTTCGGGCGATTTTCAGTTGCGCAGCCCGAACCTACCTTTTTCTACCAAAGGGAGCGTAGAGGACATCATGGCCAAGGATGCCTTTGGCGCGTATTTCCCCAAATTCCGCAACACCCTGGAAGGGGTGGTCGATTCTAGCTGGAATGTCAGTGGGTCTCTCTATCCCTCCACGGCCCGCTTGCGCAGCCTGAAAGGTACGGCAAAGGTGTTTGCGGAAAATGGCGTGCTGAAATCCGTGGATTTTCAACAAAAGATCAACGAAGCCATGCAGAAAATTCCCTTTTTGAAAAACAAAAAGCCGCTCGTGATCGACGACGGATTCAAAACGCTCACGGCCGACATTCGGTTTGACGGGGGCGTGATCCGAGTGGAACCGATCGACATGCAGCCCAGGGAAAAAGGTTTTGTGGTGAAGGGAAAATCCACCATCCAGGAGAGCCTCGAACAGGAAAGTTTTTTTGATGTTTTTGATCCTCAGGGCCGCCTTCCGCGCGAGATCCAGCAGCAGGGCAAGCCCGCTCTGGCATTTCGTCTCTATGGTCCGGTGTCTGCGCCCAAGGCCGACTATGAATACACCGTCACTAGGCTAGCTTCTTCGGCCGGCAAAAACGCCCTAAAAGACGCGGCCGGGAAAGCCTTGGAGAAAGTCCTAGGCGGTGAAGGACAGGATGGCAATCAGGACAAACTCAAGAGCCTAGGCGATAAGCTGCGGCAGAAGTTTAAGTTCTGATGCTGCGAGCGGGGATCGATATCGGCACAAACACCATCCTGCTTTTGGTGGCCGAGGTGGGTCCGAATGGGGTGGAGCAGGTCCTCGAAGACGAGGTGCGTGTGGTGCGCCTCGGGCAGGGTGTGGACAAGAACCGCGCCTTTCATCCTGAGGCCCTCGCGCGGGCCCGCACTTGTTTCCAGGAATACGCCACCATCTTGAAAAAATATCCGGGCGCAAAAGTTCGAGCCGTGGCCACTTCGGGATCGCGCGACGCGGCCAATGCCGATGCCTTTTTTTCCGAGGTGCGGCGGGATTTCGGCATCCCCGTGCAGGTGATTTCGGGAGAAGAAGAGGCATTGCTTTCTTTTCGCGGCGCCCTTCCGCCAGGACTCTCCGACCCGCGCAGCATCGCAGTGCTCGACATTGGCGGGGGATCCACGGAAATCGTGGGACTCAAAACCACCGGATCCGAGCTCTTTCGCTATAGCTTTGACTTGGGCTGCGTGCGCCTGAGTGAGCGATTCTTACGCTCCGATCCGGCTTTAGGTTCGCAGATCCATGAGCTGCAGAAATATGTGCAAGAAGCGCTGGGGCAGCAAAAAGAGATTCTGGCGGCCGTGCAAGGACGCAAGCTCATCGGCGTGGCGGGAACGGTCACCTATCTTGCTTCCTCCGCGCTTGGCCTCGCGCGCTTTGATCCTGAAAAAGTAGATGGATTTTCTTTGCGCCTAGAAGAGCTACGCGCCTTGATTGCACGCTTCCGCCCGCTGACGGCGGCAGAGCGCCTCGGGGTGGGTGGCATGGATAAGGGGCGCGCGGACGTGATCCTGGCAGGGGCTTTGCTGCTAGAGCAAATCTTGGAGCGCACGGGCTTAGAGGAATTGCAGGCCTCGGTGAGGGGCCTACGGTACGGGGCAGTTTTGGAGTAAGAACATGAAAGTGATCCAGGCGCTTGGGGTGCGGAAAAAATTTGGGGAGGCAGAGGCTTTGGCCGGCGTGGACCTCGAGGTGAGGGCGGGGGAGTGCGTGGGTTTGCTCGGGCCCAATGGGGCCGGGAAATCCACCTTCATCGGATTGGTTTACGGATCGGTGGAGCGTACGGGTGGGGATCTTAAAGTTTTTGGCCTCGATCCCGCCACCCATGGCCGCGCGATCCGCAAGCGGCTCGGAGTGGTCACTCAGGAAAATGCGCTCGATGAAGGCCTGAGCGTAAAAGAAAACATGCGGCTCTTCGCTCGTTTTGTGGGTCTACCCGCCGCCCAACGCGATACGCGCATCGACGAGCTTTTGCACTATATGTCGCTCCAGCATAAGGCGGAGGCCCCGATTCGCTTCCTTTCTGGCGGCATGAAACGCAGGCTTACCTTCGTGCGCGCGCTCCTTTCGGATCCGGAATTTATCATTCTCGATGAGCCCACCACGGGGCTAGACCCGGCCGTGCGTCACCTGTTGTGGAGCAAGGTAAACGAGCTGAAAGGCCGGGGCCGCACCATTCTGGTGACCACTCACTATATGCATGAGGCCGAAGTGCTCTGCGATCGCATCGTGGTGCTCTTTCGCGGCAAGGTGGTGGATTCGGGCTCACCGAAGGCTCTGATTGCCACGCATTCGCCCGGCTACGTGGCGCTTTTTGCCGAAGAGAATGAAAACAAACTCAAAGCGGCGGTGGCGAAGGAGTGGGGCTTTGCTCTGCAGGGCAAACAAGCCTGCGTGCGCGCGCCCACGCTCACCGATTTACTGGATCTACAAAGCCGCACGGGGGTGCAGGCCCTGCAGTTAAGGCCCGCGAATCTGGAAGATGTCTTTTTGAAATTGACCGGAGAGGAGCTTTCGCAAAATGATTGAGACTTTGCTCTTGAGCTGGCAGATCGTGATCCGGAATTGGACGGTCTATAAAAAAGACTTCCTCGCCAATATTTCCCCCACGGTAGCGGATCCGGCCTTTATTCTGGTGTCTTTGGGTTTTGGGCTATCGCCCTTCGTGCACGAGATCAACGGCATGAGCTACGCAAGCTACCTCGCTCCCGGTCTGATTGCGGCCACGGCGCTCTTCACCGCTTTTTTTGAATGCAGCTATGGCTTCTACGTGCGCATGACGTTCGAGTCAGTGTTCAAGGCCATGCTCACCACGCCGATTGGCAAGTTTGAGGTGATCCTCGGGGAGTTCCTATGGGTATTTCTCAAGGGCGCGCTGATGGCTTTTGGGGTGGGACTGGTGCTGCTCGCGGTGGGCTTGTTCAAAAATCCTTGGGGGCTTTTGCTGATTCCCCTCGTGGGTGGGGGACTGGCCATTCCCTGTGGAGCGTTGGGGCTCCTCTCCGCGTCGATGGTGAAGAACATCAACCAATTCCAAACCGTGTATTCTTTCCTGATTGCCCCGATGTATTTTTTATCGGGGATTTTCTTTCCGCTCGAAGGCCTGCATCCGGCCGTCACCATCGGCGCGCAGTTTTCGCCCTTCTATCATGGAGTGAAGCTGATGCAGTTCGCGGTGTGGGGGCGTGCGGACGTGGCACAGGTGTGCTGGCACGTAGGAGTGCTTGTGGTCTTTTCGGTGGTGCTCGGATTTTTTGCCTACCGCTTGCTTGGCCGGAAGCTGATCAGCTAGTTCCCGTACTGCCGGGTGTGCGCGGCTCGCTGCGAGCGCTCTAGTTTAGCACGGCTGTCTTCTTCTTGGCGCGCGGCTGAGCTGCGCAGGCCGTGCTCTAGACGTTGGGCTAGGTGAGGGTCGCGGCCGCGGATATTGCGGAGAATCTTTTCGCGGAAAGCGGAATCCGAGCGGCGGAGCATTTCGAGCACGCTGCCAAAACCATCAAATGGAATACCTTCTTTTTTCATGCGTTTCCTTTTTTTGTGATGTTCTCTTCGGAGTCGGCCTGTTGTTCGCGCAAGGTGGTGAGTTTTTTCTCTCCCTTAGAGCGCACTTCCTCGGCTTGGACGCGATAGATCTCTTGGGCCTGTTTTAGGTTCACGTCGGCCTGCTTAGAGAGTTTGTCGAGCTGGGTAGTTTGTTTTTCGTTCAGCTCGCCGATACGGCGGTCATAGTCGGATTGTTTGGCGGTGATCTCCACCTTATAGGCCATGTCCGCGGTTTTCATATCGCGCTCATGCTTGGCCGTCATCGAGTCGAGTTCTTCTTGTTGCTTGCGTTTTAGATCGCGAATGCGATTGGTGTGTTCTTGGGCTGCGCGGTCGGCATCCGATTGTTGGCTCGACCGTTGTGTGTTGACAGATTCCATCCCGTCTCCTCCTGGCATCCTGCCATGGATTTGTTTCTTTCATTATACGAGTCTCGCGGCTAGTTTGACAAGATGTGGGAATTTCTTGTTGCAGAGACGGACCGTCTCGACCGGATATTGCGCGGCCACACGGGCCCAGGGGCCGAATGGCTTAGCCGTCAGGCCTGGGACACCTTGATTCAAAAGGGCAATGTGCGGGTGGAGGGGAAGAGGGCCCCTAAGGCCGGAGCGCAGGTGGAAAAGGGGAGCAAAATAACCGTGCATTTCCCCACCTATCCGCTCGGGCTTCTGCCGGCCGCTCGGCCGGCCACTTTGGTTTGGGGTGGGCTGGAGGAGGGCTTTGGGTTCTTTTGCAAAGAGTCCGGCCTGAGTTCGCACCCCCTCTTTCCTTGGGAGCAAGACACCTTTGCCAACCAGGTGGTGACTTTTCTTGCCGGCTCTAAGGTTGATTTTGCGAATCTAGCGGAGCGGCCGAAGCTGGAGGGAGGGCTATTCCAACGCCTCGATTTTTACACCTCCGGCCTGTTGGGGGTGGCGTTTACCCCTCAGAAAAAAAAGGAGTTCCGCGAGCGCATCACTAAGGGTGATTTAGAAAAAGAGTATTTGGCCATTGTGAAAAATGCGCTCGAGCGGCCAGGAAAACAAATTTTATTTTTCGGCCCTTCCGGGGCCGAGCGAGTGAAAGTAACACTTGAGGCCGAAAAGCAGGGCGCGGAGGCGGTGGAATTAATTGTTGAGGTATTGGCGGAAAGTGCTGGAAATGCCTTGGTAAAAGTAAAGACCAGACAGGGCCAGCGGCATGTGGTGCGGGCCGGTTTGGCGGCCTTGGGTTGTCCGCTGCTGGGAGACAAGCTCTATGACGGGGGCGATGCTTTGGCCCATTATCACTTACATGCTTCTGCGCTTCGCATGCCTTTATTGCCCGAGCTGAAAGTAAGTCCACCAAAAAGCTTTTTAGAATCTTGCACGGCTCTTGGTTTACACTTAGCGGAATGAGAGACCTTCCGATCCGCGAGGTATACCATGCGCTGGAAAACGCAGCGGTGGATCTCTACGGTTTCAGCATTGTCTGCCGAGGTGGCGCCGCCTGGATGGGGGAGCCCGATTTGCTCGATACCCTCTTGCTCGCCCTCGAAAATTCCTGGATCACCGAAAATGAGCACCGCTTGCTCTCGCATATGGAATTTCGCGAAGAAATATTTCATATGCTTTGGGCGAAGGGGCGTGCCCGGCAGGCCACGGTGCGGGTTGGGGAGGATGTGCCTTTGGGGCATGAAGAGATGGCTTTCTACCAATTGCCAATCATGGTGCGGGCCGCGCTCTATTTGCGCACCAAAAAGAAGTTTTCCTACGATGCGATTGGCCGCATCCTCGGTCTAGGGGAGGGCGTGGTGCGGGAGGAGATCGAACGCGGGCGCGAGTTTCTTTTGGGGCGGCGCTTGAGCGAGTTTGAGTGGACGGAGGAAAAGTTTTGAAGCTGCCTGATCGCCGTGAGTTTTTGGACTACGTAGAAGGGGCTGCCGGCCAAGATGTGGACGTGCAAAAGCAGATCATGAATCTCTTGGCCTCGAGCCCGATGATGCGGGAGCAGCTAGTGGAGCTAAAGCGAGACCTCTATATCGTGAGCGTTCAGGTGCCGGAATACACTCCCTCGGTGACCTTTGGAGCGGAGCTCAGTAGGCTCAGCCAAAGCTGGATCCAGCTTTCCTACGCGCGAAAGTATTCGATGAAGAACTTTCACCAAAGTGCGGAATTTCTTTTCCTTTTGGCGTTTCTGTTCTGCGGATTGTTAGGGGTGTTTTGGTTTTTTTCGAGATGAAATAAAAAGCTATTTTTCCTGGAGCAAGAATCTTTCTATGGAGGGGAATATTCCTTAGGTGGCAAGGAATGAAGAGACGCCCCAGGAAAAATAGCTATTTACTTAGCCAAAGTCCTTTTAGCTAACATAGTTCCTAG
>JAKFYM010000088.1 GCA_021730855.1 Bdellovibrionales bacterium | reverse complement strand
GATAGTCTCGAGAGCCTTTCGCATGCGGGGCTCTATCCCGCCGGGGAGGGAGCGGGGTATGCTGGGGGCATCACGAGTGCCGCCTGCGATGGCATTCGCATCGCCGAAAAAATCGTCGAGAACCTGAAGGGGGCCAAATGGCTATCTTAGTGAACGCGCATGAGCTCAGCAAATCCTTTGCCCACCGGCCCCTCTTCGAAAAACTTTCGCTGGGCATCGAATCGGGCGAGCGCATCGGCCTGATCGGCCCGAATGGGGCCGGAAAATCCACGCTCCTGCGGATCCTCTCGGGCGAAGTCGCGCCCGATTCCGGCACTCTTTCCCTGCAAAGAGGCCTGCGCGTGGGCCATCTCCAGCAGGTGCCCGCTTTCAGCCCGGGGGCCACGGTGGAGGCTTCGATCCTCGAGGGCTCGGAAAATCCTAGCGACTGGGAAGAAATTGTCTACGCCCAGGAACTGATGGCCAAACTCTCCCTGCCCGAGGGCGCGGTGGACGAACTCTCCGGCGGCTGGAAAAAGCGCGTGGCCCTCGCGCGCGAGCTCTTGAAGCGCCCCGACCTGCTCCTACTCGATGAGCCCACCAACCACCTCGACGTGGAAAGCATTCTCTGGCTCGAGGAATTTCTCGAACGCTCCCCCTTTGCCACGCTCACGATCACCCACGACCGCGTCTTCCTGCAAAAAGTCTCGAACCGCATCGTAGAGCTCGACCGCCGCAATCCCGGTGGCCTGCTCTCCGTGCAGGGCGACTACGCCACCTTCCTCGAGCGCAAAGATGCCCTGCTCGCTGCGCAGGCCAGCCAGGAGACCAAGCTGCGCAACACCCTCCGCCGCGAGGTGGAATGGCTTAGGCGCGGAGCCAAGGCGCGCACCACCAAACAAGAAGCCAGGATCCAGCGCGTGGGCGAGCTGGGCGAAACGGTGGCGGAGCTTGCGTACCGCAATAAGGTGAACACCGTGCAGCTCGATTTTCAGGAAATGGGCCGCAATCCCAAAAAACTCATCGAAGCCAAGGGCATTTCTCGCTCCTACGACGGCAATCAGGTGGTCCACCCCTTTAGCCTGATGGTGGGCCCCAAAAGCCGCCTGGGACTGCTTGGAGCCAATGGCAGCGGAAAATCTACCCTCCTGCGCCTCTTGCTGAAACTCGAAGAGCCCGACACGGGCACCGTCTTCCATGCCGACAATTTGCAGGTGGCCTACTTCGAGCAAAATCGCGACAGCCTCGATCCCGAACGCAGCGTGCTCAAAACGGTTTGCCCCGCGGGCGACCAAGTGGAATTTGCCGGACGCCCCCTGCACGTGCGCTCCTATCTCGAGCGCTTTCTTTTCACGAGCAACCAGGCGGAGATGCCGGTGGGAAAACTTTCGGGCGGAGAGCAGAGCCGTCTCCTTCTGGCGCGGCTGATGCTCCAGCCCGCAAACGTGCTCGTGCTCGACGAACCCACCAATGAC
This sequence comes from Bdellovibrionales bacterium, assembly GCA_021730855.1. GTDB lineage: Bacteria > Bdellovibrionota > UBA1018 > CAIPTA01 > CAIPTA01 > JAKFYM01. The sequence goes on along the minus strand of JAKFYM010000088.1, from coordinate 8,720 downwards.
CTCGACATGACCACCCTCGACCTGCTCGAGGAAGTGCTAAAGGAGTTTCAGGGCGCGGTGCTGCTCGTGAGCCACGATCGTTATTTCCTCGACCAAGTGGCCAACCAGATTCTCGGCTTCGGCCTCACAGCCGAAGGCAAGCGCGAGATCGTGACCTTTGCCAACGTGGCCCAGTGGGAGGCCTGGCACGAAAGCCAGCGCACGCAGCCGAAAAAAGAAAAGAACAAGGCCGAGCGGGAAACGAGCAAACCCAAGAAACTTAGTTTTAAGGAGCAGCGCGAGCTAGATGGGATGGAGGGCGCCATCGCCAAGGCGGAGGCGCGCTTAAAAGAGCTGGAACAAGAAAGCATCCGCGCAGCCACCCAAAGCGGGCGGCTCCTCGAACTCACCCGCGAGATGAGCGCCCTGCAGGCGGAGATTGACCGGCTCTTTGCGCGCTGGACCGAGCTCAGTAAAGACACAACTTCACCCGGCGATCCCCGATAAAGGAAGCTATGCTATTTTGGTATTCTGCATTTTTGGGCGCTTTTGTCACAGCCGTGTCCACGAGCCTTGGCGCTTTGCCCGCGCTCGGGAAAAAACCCATCAAACCACGCACCCAAGATGTCCTATTGGGATTCAGCGCCGGAGTGATGCTGGCCGCAACCTGCTTTTCCCTACTCGTGCCCTCGGTGAATTTATTTCGCCAACGTCTTTCCACCGCCCCCATCACCGCCGGCCTCTACGCCTCGCTGATGGTTTTAGCCGGCGGGGTTTTTCTGCACCTCTGCAATAAGTACATTCCCCATGAGCATTTCGTGCGCGGGCGCGAGGGCCAGGCCTCCGGCCTGCACCTCAAGCGCATCTGGCTTTTTGTGTTTGCCATCGGGCTCCATAATTTTCCGGAAGGCTTGGCCGTGGGGAGTGGCATGGGCAGCCTCGATGCGCAGATTGCCTTTCCAATCCTTGCCGGAATCGCGCTCCAGGATCTACCGGAAGGCTTCGTGGTGGCAGCCGCCTTGATGAGCGTGCAATACACTCGCGCCCAGAGTCTTCTCGTGACCATCCTCACCGGCCTCGTGGAAGGGGTTGCGGCATTGGTGGGTTTTTTCGCCACCACCCATGTGCAGGGTATCCTGCCCTGGGCGCTCGCCTTTTGTGGGGGCTCGATGCTTTATGTGGTGAGTGACGAGATCATTCCGGAGAGCCACCGCTCCGATTTCGCGAAGGAAGCCACAGTGGGGCTTATGGCTGGCTTTGTGTTGATGATGTTTTTGGACGTGGCCTTGGGAAACTGAGGCCAGAGAGCGCGGAAAAAACGAACACTATCCTGATCCTAGGGTCTCCCGTTGGCCACTTGCCTACTGGCGCATGCCTTGCAGCACGAGCTAAGTAACCAAGCTCACTAAAACGGAGGACTCGATGCCCAACACACCCAATACCCCTAGCTACCCGCAAAACCCAGAGATCAAACCCCAGCCCAAGGAGCCAAGCTTCACGCCCCCGCAAAGGCCGGAAATAAATCCAAAACCGCCTTCGGAATTTGAGAGAGGCCCTGCTCGTCCGGAAATCCAACCAGACTCTTCTCCAGACGCCACGCCTCCGCAGGCACCACCAGAGCTACCGCCCCTACACTAGGCCGGGATAAGCTAGGATTGTAGAAACGCGGCCTCGGCGTCCACAAATTGAGAGCTGGTGGGGGGGCGTTTCACGTCCCGAACCCAGCCAAAAAACTCAAATAGGCGGATAAATTGGAACGAGATATCAAACTCCCACCACTTATGCCCGTGGGCCGCGCAGTTAGGAATGGCGTGGTGATTATTGTGCCACCCTTCCCCGGCAGCAAGGATTCCCACCCACCAACAGTTCACGGTCTTGTCGCGCGTGGGATAGTTGCGATACCCCCACATATGAGAGGCCGAATTCACAAACCACATAATGTGCCAGGTGAACATCAGGCGTAAAAACCCGCCCCAGAGCACGAGTCCCAAGCCGCCCACGAAATAAAGAGCCGGCAAGGTGGCGAAAGCCAACCAAATCCAATAGCGGTTAAGCTTTACCATAAAAGGATCCGCCGCCAGGTCGGGGGCGTAACGCTCCAGATAGTTGCCACTCGCCTCTTGCTCATCCTTACGAAAGAGATGAAGAATATGGGAATACCAGAAACCTAAATTAGAATTATGTGGGTCTTTATCGGTATCAGAATACCGATGGTGCATGCGGTGCATGGCCACCCAATGCATGGGGGGCCCAGCTCCCAGCAGCACCCCAAGCACGGCCAAGGAGTTCCGTAGCCAGGTGTCGGCCACGAAGGCCCGGTGGCAGAGCAAGCGATGATAACCCACATTGATGCCCAGGGGGGCTAAAAGAAACACCCCTACTAGACAGACAATAAGATTCGTCCAAGAAAAATAGAAGATCGAGGCCAGGGCCACGATGTGGATGCTCGTGATCCAAAAAATATTCACGTGGTTTAGGCCGGGCTTAGAAGTCATGCAGTGCCTCAAGATTTTTAACGGATCGGGATGGTGCGGCGATAGTCGGAAGATTTTCGTTCGCAATGCTTACAAATAAAGATTTGGGAGTCACGATTCTCTTCGGTGAAAAACCAGTCTCCATCACGCGGGAGGCATGGCTTCCTGCAGGCGTTGCATATGCGCTGACATTTTCCCGGACGGCCCACCTTGGCATTCGTCATGGTCACTCCTATTGCTTTTTGGATTTCCCCTCGATCGAGGAGACTCTTCCCCTAAACCTAGGAAAAGGCTAACACGCATCCGTTAGAATCCCAGAACTTTTTCTGCTGGGACAAACAAATGTCAGAAATAGAAACTAATTTGCTCATTTCTGCGGCTGAAATTGTGCATGGGCCGCAAGAGCCTGGAAATCGTCCGCAAGGATGGGCACGATCGAATAGAGCGGATCCCGCATGGGAGCTCCATTGCGGGAGATCTGCACCCGCTTGAGCCAATCGCGTGGGAGCGGATCGCGCAATAAATCTAATTTAGTAGCGGCCACCGTCGTCTCTGCCTTTTCGCCAATCTCGCGCCCAGTGCCCACAAAAAATCCGGCCAGCAGCAGCGTCACCCGCACCGCCGTAGAGCGCGTATAAGTGGTTAGTAGGCAATCCGCATCCGCGACCCGAGCATGCATGGCCGTGAAATGATCCAGCGTCCACATTTCCCGGTTCGTGGCTGGGGAATAGGGATCATAAAAAACAGATTGCGGGCTCGGCAAATCTTGTTGGTTCATCATGGTTCGAAAATCTCCATGGTGAAAATGCCAACGCAGCCCATCCTTTTGCACTTGCCCATCTCGAATCAAGGCCTCGAGCAACGCTCGGTGCGGCACGGGATAAGCCAACTCCTCGGCGTGCTGAAGAGCAAAAGCAATGGGCGCGAGGCTCTGGTCAAAGCTATGAATCTCTACTTGGGCGCCGATGGAAGCCAAAGCCTCGATCGCCGCAATCGCATTAGCGGCCGCACCAAATCCCACATCCCAGATCACGAAGCGCTTCGAGGCTCGCGCCCTCACCAATAAATTTTGTTGCTCCACATGCAAGAGACGCGCTTCGGCCAGCGGCCCAATTCCGGGATGAAAGGTTTCTTTTCGCTCCAAGGAACGCAGGCTCTTCGCCCCGGATTTCAGGGTGACTAGTTCAAAGGGCAATTCAAGACCAGATAGCATCGAATTGGTAAAGATCACGGGGGTATTCGTACCAGGCTACGGGCTTGCCATTTTCAAAGCGCCAAACATGGGCGGTGCGCAGCTGGATCTTTTCTCCCTTGCGCAGGATATGGTCACTGGCCAAGACCACCGCGTGCCGATCACTCGCCAAAATATCATGCAGCTCGACCTGCAACGTATTTCCGGAAAGCTCCAGAAGCGGTTGGACAAAGTCTCGCGCGAAATTTTCTTTCGTGAACTTTCCTGCCAACTTGCTCTTTCCTGGCACCTGAAAGGTCATTTTGTCATCACAGGCGGCCAGCACAGAATCGATATCGCCTTTGGCGAAATCCGCATAGATCTTTTCTAGCACAAGGGCATGGGCATGCTTCATCTTCACTCCTTTAGGGGGCTTCTTTGCGAAAGGGCGATACTACTCGGGCCATGGGGGCGCGACAATAAAAATTATGAAAGGCTCGCAGGAGAAATGCTAGAATCTCCTATGCCAAATCGTTTCCAATCCCTACCGCTCCCCGCGGAGCTGCTCGAAGTGCTGCAGGAACTAAAGCTCACCGAGCTCACGCCCATCCAATCCTCCAGCATCCCGCTCCTCCTCGAGGGCCGCGACCTGATTGGCCAGTCTAAGACCGGTAGCGGAAAGACCATTGCCTTTGCGCTCCCGATTCTTGCCCGCCTAGAGATCGCACACCGTCAGGTACAAGCCCTCGTGCTTAGCCCCACGCGGGAGCTGGCCGCTCAGGTGGCGCGCGAAATACGGCGCCTTGGCCGCCGTTTTCCCGGCCTGAATGTGGCCCTCCTAGTGGGGGGACAACCCATTGGCACCCAGCTCGGGGGCCTCGAGATGGGTGCCCATATTGCGGTGGGCACCCCTGGTCGAGTGCTTGATCACCTGCGGCGCGGATCCTTGGGCCTAGAGGCCTGCGCCCGGGTGGTGCTGGATGAAGCCGACCGCATGCTCGATATGGGCTTTGCCGAAGAGATGGAAGAAGTGCTCGCGGCCCTTCCGGAGAAGCGGCAAACAGTTTTCTTTTCTGCCACCTTTCCCGACTCCATCGAAAGCCTTAGCGAGAGATACCAGCAGGAGCCCGCCCGAGTAGAGATTCTAGACGAAGAGAAAAACCAAATTCGGCAGATTTTCTATCCAGTGGACGAAAAGCTCTCAGCCCTGCTCGCGATCCTGCACTCCACCCCTGCCGACCAAGCCATTGTTTTTTGCAATCAGAAAGCCACGGTGGCCGGCGTGGCCAAAGACCTGCGCCAGGCGGGCTTTAGCGTCGACGCTCTCCACGGAGACCTCGAACAGCAGGAACGAGATCGGGTGATGGCGAAGTTTCGTAACACCAGCATTCGCATCCTCGTGGCCACGGATGTGGCCGCCAGAGGCATCGACGTGGCCGATCTGGCGCTCGTGGTGAACTATGACCTTCCTCCCAGCGATGTGTATATGCACCGGATTGGCCGCACAGGCAGGGCCGGCAAAAGTGGGCTAGCGGTCTCCCTAGTGGGAACGCAAGAAACGCATAAAGCCCAAGCGATCACCAAAATCTGTGATGTAGAAAAGAGCAGCCTTCCTTCCGTGGCTTCGCCCGCCCCGCCTCCTGCCGCTCTCATGACCACACTCTACGTAAGTGGGGGGCGCAAAGAAAAAGTACGTCCCGGCGATCTCTTAGGAGCGCTCACCGGAGAGGCGGGTGGCCTGAATGCGAAAGATGTGGGAAAAATCGAGATCCACGACCACTTTTCCTACGTGGCCGTGGCAACTTATATCGCGGAAATTGCGCTCTATCGCTTGCGCGATGGACGCATCAAAGGCCGTAAGTTCCGCATCGAAATGGTGCGTTAGAATTTTGTAAACATTTGGTTAGATAGCTATTTCAAGACAAAAAAATCAACCAAAATGCCCGCCAAGCTAGCGATATTTAGCGCGAGGCGTTTCGACCGTTTGCTTTTCTCGCAAACAAGCGCACACCTTCATCTCATCCGAAAGAAAAACAAAAAGGGGAGTATATGCGCTTGCAGATTCCGATCCATATCAAAGATCATTCCTTGGGCCCGGTGGATGCGCCCTTGCAACTACTAGAGTATGGAGATTACGAATGTTCTCGCTGCGGCACGGCTTATCCGATTGTGCGTAAATTATTGCAGTCACTAGGGCAGGAGATTCAATTTGTCTTTCGTAATTTCCCGCACACCATTGATCACCCCAATGCCCTGAATGCTGCCAAATCCGCCGAAGCCGCGGGAAAACAGGGAAAGTTCTGGAAGATGCATGAGCTACTTTTCATGAACCAGCAGCAACTCGATCCCGAAAACTTAGCGAGGCACACCCAAAGCCTAAACCTCGACCTTCTGCGCTTTGTGCAGGACACGGAAAGCCTGGAGGTAGAGAACCGAATTCTCGAAGACTGTTACCAAGGAGCCCGCAGTGGAGTGCAAAGCACCCCAACCTTCTTCATGAATGGCGAAATCTACGACGGCGCCCTCACCCAAGATGATCTCCTATTGGGACTCAGCCGCGTTTGGAAACGCCCCTATCTGCGAATGGCATAAAAAAGCCCCCCTTTGGAAGAAGGGGGGCTGGAGCTCGCTAGCTTGGTGACAAAAACACGACACTCGTCACCAAACTGCTTTTTGCTCAACTGGTTTCGCTTAGCCGGTTTCGCTTAACTGGCCGATCTTTTTTCTTCGAAACGGGCGCCTTTCTCTTCGGTGGAAGAGGAAATATCGCGAGCTCCGCAATTTTTAAGGATGCCCTCGGCTTTTTTCACCCAGTCGGAATCGTCGGCATGCACGGACAGGAGGATCCCACCGTTCTTGATCACCGACTCATAACGCTTAGCTTCGTATTCCGGGATGCCCATGCCCACGAGCGCGCCCGTAAGCCCACCCACGGCTCCGCCAATGCCGGCTCCAGCTAGCGCAGCCAAAAGCGGCCCTGCGGCCACGAAGGGTCCAATGCCGGGAATGGCTAAGGAACCAATGCCCACCAGCCAACCCAGAGTGCCGCCGATGGCTAGGCCACTGGCCACGCCCGTGGTGGCGCCTTCAGGAGCCTTGGTGGCTTTCTCGTGTGCGAAATCCTGGCTGCTTTCCACGCTGGGCATCAGCACCGAAATGTCCTGATGGCGAAAGCTATTTGCTTTCAGGTCATCCACCGCGCGCTCCACGGCCGAACGAGTTTCGAAGATTCCAAATACTACCTTATTGCCTTTTTTGTTTTCGTATAACATCTATTTACTCCTTGTAATGAATGACTATTGGGCCTTGACTTCTAATTCGTTCCGCACGGCTTTTGCTCCCACCACTTTCGCGGCCAGGCGCTCCACCTTTGTTTTTTCCGCAGTCGATCCCACGGGACCACGCAGAGTCGTCACCCCGTTGAGAGTGATGATCTTTACGTTGTCGGCGTTCATGGAGAGAGACTCGTCTTTGACGATCATCTGCCGAATTTTTCGGGTGAGCTCCACATCGCGGTCACTGCCGCGGGCTTGGTCCGCAGGGGTGAGAGTTTGGGAATTGGCGTCCCTTTTGTTGATGCCAGTATTGTCGGCTTCGTTTGTGTCCGCAAAGACGGGGCTGGCCACTAGGATGCCGGCTAGAGTCAGAATCAAATTTTTCTTTTTCATAAACACGAATCTCCTTAAAAAATAAGTAGTGCTTTTGCACTTTTACGGGATTGCAGGTGCGAGTCTCGTGCCAAAAGATTTTGACCGCCGCAGCAGGAGGCGATTGATCCTCTAAAGAAGAGATGAAAAAACGCAAAGGATTTCTTTGTTCTACGGGCCTTGCCCAATCACGGCCAAATTTTGTGAGCGATGGGGCATATATCCACTCAAGCGCATTCAAATCGATCTCATGCTCCTGCGGCAGTATTGGCAGTGCAATTGCAATGAGCCCAGGATAGTTGTGCAATTATGCCGCTTTGAAATCCTAAGGGGTCCTCATGAAGTTCCTGCTCCTCCTGCTTCTCTGCCTCCCCTCGCTCTCTTTCGCCGCGGAAAAGATTCGTATCTTTGGCAATGTCACTTACGACGATGACACCATCTTGAAAGTCTCGGGCATCGATTTCTCCACTCCCCTCAGCGAACAGGAAATGAAACAAAAGCTAGAAACCACGGGTTTCTTCTCCAGCGTGCGCGTCCGTCAGATAGGCAACACCATCACCATCGTGGTGCGCGAAAAAACCCCCTGGTTCGTGCTTCCCTATTTCTCGAGTGGATCGGGCCACACTACCTATGGCTTAGCGGCCGGGATGATGGGCCTTGGAGGCAGCAGTTCGGTTTTTTTGGGGCGTTTCCAGCTCGGATCCGAAAGCAAAGTGGGCTCGGCCATGTATAAGGACGAGTTCTTTCGCGACACTTTTTGGATCCTTGGGCTCACCTTCGACTATGAAGACTCTCTGCGCGACATCTTTCACGAGCGAGAAATCGTGCGCCGAACAAAAAACAAGGCCCTCAATACCACCTTCCACCTCGGCCACCACCTGGCGCCCGACCTGATCGTGCAGTTCGACACCCATGTGGAAACCCACGAGTTCGAGGAGCTGAACTACCAGTTCTCCAAGGGCACTCAGGTGAGCCACCGCCTTTTTTTCGACATTGGCTCCTACTACCTAAACGAAGGACTAGCCCGCGGCTATAAGGTGCGGCCCTACCTCGAAGTGGCCACCGGCCTAGGCTCCTATAAGTTCTACCAATTTGGCGTTTTCTCGCAAAAGAGCGTCTACCTTCAAGGTGATTTCAACTGGATCACGCGTCCTCGCTTTGAGTACGGCAAGCCCCTGCCACGCTACCAGATGTTCGAGCTAGGAGGCTCCAAGCTCCGTGGATTTCCGGCGCAAGCCTTCCGGGCCGAATCCTATGCGGCCGTGCAGAACGACATCCTGCTCACCGTTTTTAATTTCGGCAAAATCAAGCTGCGCCCGATGCTTTTCGCTGATTGGGCATATATTGAAAACAAAGGGCGCACCGGCCTCGGCGCCGGCCTGCAGTTTTATTTCCGGCAGGTGGCTATTCCCGCGATTCAGGTCTACGGAGGCTATGGCTTCTCCCCCA
>JAKFYM010000368.1 GCA_021730855.1 Bdellovibrionales bacterium | reverse complement strand
TCCGAGAAGGAAGGGTGAAGCTTTGGATTTTTCTTCTGATTGGATTGGCTGTACGTCCCGCTTGGGCGCGGGAAGTGATTTCCCTTTTTGAAGGGGGACAGTCTGCGTACCAGGATGCCGAGGATCCGGGCTTTGTCTTGGAGTTGGCCGGCCGTACGGTTCGTTTCTCGAACGGGCGGGAGTTTGTGCTCGGCAGGCTCCTGGGCCATGGCACTAAAACCGCCGTCTACGCTTTGGTTGGCCAGCCGGGAAGAGTGTTGCGCATTCCCTTGAGGGCAAGCCAGCGGGTGTTTATTGACGAAACCATTCGCGGAGCTTCTCTGCTTAGGAACAATGGCATTCCGATCACGGAGATTTATGAATCCCTAAAAGGTGAATACGTAGTGGCGGAGAGAATAGAAAATCCACTTTCTTTCGCTAGGTTTGTCGAGATTTATAGAGATGCGAGAAATTTAGGATATTCGGCCACGCAGCTACAGGAAATGGAAAATGCCCTGGTGGAATTCGCGGAAAAGACCGGACCACTTAAGGCAGTTGGGGACCTACGCCCCGACCAGATCGCCTATGATTTTCAGAAAAAACGCTGGGTCCTTCTCGATTGGACCAATTGGGTGACAAAGGCGCCAGGACCGCTGCTAGGCTCGGTTTTCCGCCGCTCGCGCCACACCTTTGCCATCACTTCCTTATTTGAGGAGGTAGAAGAGGTATATCCCCTTAGGATGCCCGTGGAGCTGGGAGGCAATTGCACGCCCACGCCTAAATCCACTCCGCGACTGGTGGCCCTTTGTAAACGTGCTCTCGCCGCCGCCCAAGCCAGGCGCATGCGGCCCACGCCCGTGCAGAATTGCCTGCAAGCCTTTCGGCGAATCCTCACGCCCCAGTTTTGAGGGCGGGTCCAAATGGCCTCGCTTTTGCGCTCTCCTTGAGTTACCCACCGCTTATGCGTTTTTCTTTTCCGAGCACGGAGCTGCGTTTTTTTTCGTCGCACGCAGAGTGGAAAAAAGCTCTTGCGGCCAAGAGCGGATACAGCCTGATCGACCGTGGCTCGGGCGTGCGCGCGCCATCGGCTTTCCTTCTGAATGGAGGGGAGCGCGAGAAAAGTTGGCAGCGGCTCGAGAGAGTGCTTATCTGGCTGGCGGAAAAAAATGCCGAACGTTCGGAGCCGCTCGTGGTGATTGGGGGCGGGGCGGTTCTCGATCTTGGCGCCTTTGCCGCTTCTTTGTATCGTCGGGGCATGCCCCTAGTGCTTGTTCCCACCACCTTGCTCGCGATGGTGGATGCCACCTTGGGTGGGAAAACCGCCGTGGATTTGCGCCGCCGTGGGCGCTTGCAGAAGAACTTCGCCGGCACCTTCTATCCGGCCGCATCTGTTTGGATCCTTCCCGATTTTCTCGCCACCCTCCCGCGGCGTGAACGCCTGAGCGGGGCCGGGGAGTGCTGGAAGATGCTATGGCTCTATGGCAAGGGCCGTAGTGATCAGGCCCTTGTAGACTACGTGGAGACAGGCAAAGTTGGCCCTGAGCTGCTTGCGCTCATTCGTTTTTGCTTGAGGGCGAAGGCGCGGGTGGTGAAGCAGGATCCCTTGGACAATAAACGCATCCGCGAAGCCCTCAACTTTGGCCACACCATCGGCCATGCGCTGGAATCGCAGAGCCGGCTTAGCCACGGCGAGGCCGTGCTCTGGGGCATGGCCGTGGAATCCCAGCTCAAGGGCACGCTGGCGCCAGAGGTGATAGACGTTTTGCGGGCGCTCGGGCTGCGCTTGCCGCTGGCCCTGCGCAAGCCTAAGCAGAAAGCCTGGAAGGCCGCTCTCCGGGCCGACAAAAAAAATCGGGGCGGAAAAATCGAGCTCACCATTGCGGTGTCGCCGGGGAAAAGGGCGCGATTGCGAGTGGATTTTCCTATTCTTTGGCAGGCACTCCAAGATTTTCCCGCAGCCTTCCAGCGCGCAGGAGCGCGTCCACGAGCGTGATCGCCACCATCGCCTCCACCATGGGCACGGCCCGCGGTAGGGGGAAGGCATCATGACGGCCGCCCACAAGGATCGACTCTACATTATTTGTTTGTAGGTGCACGCTCTTGATCGGCTGGGGGATGCTCGTGGGTGCATGAAAGGCCACGTCTAAGAAAAGTGGTAGGCCACTTGTCATGCCTCCTAGCAAGCCACCATGGCGATTGCTCTCGGGCCGAGCGTCAGGCCCGATTGCATCGCGAATGGCCGAGCCTGGTAGGCGGCTCAGGGCCTCGCCTCCGCCAGCGGCAAAGGCCACGGCTGCGGGCAGGCTGAGGAGCGCATGGCCGAGCAGGGCTTGGAGTTTGTCGAAAACGGGCTCGCCCAAACCTGCGGGCAATCCTTCCACGCGACAGCGGAGGGCGCCGCCCCAGCTGTCGTGGCGCTCTCGCAGTTTTTCTACTTCCACAAGGAGGGAGTTTTCCGCGGGAGCCAAGAGAGGGGAGGCGTCTCGAGCTTGTTTTAAGGACGCCATGGGAAGGGCATCCACCGAGGCCAGAGCGTGCGGGCCCACGCGGCTCACCCAGGCGAGGATTTCGATGCCCTCGTGGCGCAAGATTTTTTTGGCCACCACTCCGGCGGCCACGCGGGCCACGGTCTCGCGCGCGCTCGAGCGCCCGCCCCCGCGATGATCGCGGTGGCCGTGCTTGAGGTGGGTGGTGAGGTCGGCATGCCCAGGCCGCGGAAGGTGGCGGAAGGCTTCGTAGTCGGAAGATTTCTGTGTTTCGTTGCGGACACGCAGGGCGATGGGGGTGCCGGTGGTCACGCCCTCGTAGACCCCACTTTCGATCTCCACGTGATCGCTCTCGGCCCGCGGTGTGGTGAATGGCTGCGCGCCCCCGCTTCGGCGTTGCATGTCCTCCAAGAAATCGGCCGCGGCCAGTGCTACACCCGAGGGGCAGCCGTCGATCACGGCGCCTACGGCTGGCCCGTGGCTTTCCCCGTAGGTGCTGACTCGAAAAATTGTTCCAAAGGCGTTTCCGTTCATGGCAAACTCTCCGCTGTATGACGTACGTCTGTATCACAGGGAATGAGCAAAGTCCGGCTGCCCTGGAGCAGCGCCTCGAGCGGGTGCTGCGTTCGCATCCCCGCGTCCTTTGCGAGCTCCGTCTGGATCAGCTCGACCTCACTCCTTCGGCCGCTTTTGGTTTTCTGGCGCGGCTGCCGGCCGAGATGGCTCCCCGCCTCGTCCTCACCCAGCGCCTGCGCACCTCGGGCACGATCGCTCAGGGTGGTTGCGGCTGGGATATCCTCACTTGGCAGTCCTGGTGGCGGAACGTGATGGCCCTGCGGCCATGGTATGCGGTGGACATTGACTGGATCGTGCTAGATCGCTTGGCCGGTGATGCCCTCGAATGGCGCGGGAAATTTCGGGCACGGCATGCGTTTTTTTCGCTCCACGCTTCGCTGGACGAGCTCGCGGCCGAGTTGCCGGCCCTGGTGGCCAGCGCGCGCGAGTATGGCGCGGGAGTGAAAATCGCGGCTCCCGTGCAGGGCGCTGGGGATTTGGCCCGGATGGCGGAGCTCACGGCCGCGTTGGCCGATTTGCCCATCCAGATTGCGGTGGCGATTGGTGCCGCCGGGCGCGCTTGGCGTTGGTCGCGGCTCGCGGGCGACCTCACTTATTTTGCGGCCGATGCCGGACGCGCCACCGCCGCGGGCCAGGACACTCTCTCCGCCGTGCTTCCCTACCTCAGCACGCGCCGGCGCCCGAGCCTCTACCTTCTGCTCGGCGACAATCCCGAGAACCGCTACGGCGAAGAGCGCTGGAACCGAGCTTTCCTGCGCCGCGGGGCGAGCGCCCACTACATAAATAGTTTTTCTTCAGACGCGCCCGGGGCGGAGTGGCGGGAGAATTCCCTGCAGTGGATGGAAAAAGCGGGCGTGGCCGGCGCCAGCGTGACCAAGCCCTACAAACTCTCGTTTCCTAGTCCCACCAACACCCTCAGCTGGAAGGAAGGCAGTTGGCAAACGGCCAATACCGACGGAGAAGCGGTGAGCGAGATCTTACGCGAGTATGGCTTGAGCGCCCCAGCCACAGTGGTGATCGCCGGTGGCGGAGGGGCGGCGCGGGCCGTGGCCGAGGGGCTCGCCGCGAAGGGATTTACCCCCAAGCTATGGGTGCGCGAGCAAGGTCGGCTTGGCCCTTGCCCCGAGGGCGTGGCTTTTGTGTCCACTTGGCCGGGGGAATACCAAGAGGCCTTGGTGGAAGCCTTAGGCAATACCAAGGGATTCCAAGTGGTGGTGGATGCCCAGTTCTCTCGGGCGGATTGTCCCTTGGCCCTTTGGAGTCGAGACGTGGCCTATGTGCCCGGAGCGAGGTGGTGGCGGGCGCAGGCGCGGCTGCAGGACAAGATTTGGTTTGGCCCCGATCGCCTGGGCGACGCGCGTGAAGCCGTGCTCGACCTTGTTCCCTCCTCCAAGAGCGAGAGCCTGAGGGCGCTGGCGATTGCCGCCGCTTTTGGCGTGAAGGCCGAGATCCGGGATTTGGCTTCGAACCAAGACACCGAAGTCTTTGCCAAAGCCTTAGAGAAAATGGGCGTGGCCCTCGATCGGGACGGTTCTCTCTTGCGCCTTTTCCCCCCCCGCGTTTTGCACGCTCCCGAAACGGTGCTGGAGATGGAAGATGGCGCCACGGGCTTGCGCCTCCTGGCCGCTTTAAGCGCGGTGATCGAAACGGGGGGACGATTGCGGCTCGGCGGCTCCGCCCAGCTGCAAGAGCGCCCGCATGCCGACCTCGCGCTCGGCACCACTGCTTCCTGGCCCTTAGAAATTGCGACGGGCCAAGATCTGCCCACGGTGGTTTCCCTCGAGCGCAGCAGCCAGTTTGCCACCGCATTCCTTATCGCGGGAGCCGCCGCAGTTTGGAGAGGGCGTCCGGAATATTGCCTTCGGCTAGAGGGCGAGGCGCGGTCCGAGTCCTATTTGCAGCTCACCTTAGATATATTGCGAGAGACGGGCCTCAGCGTGGAAATGAACGCCAGGGAAGTGCGCGTGCGGCCGGGGACCAAGAAGGAAAAATTTCAGTTCCAGATGCAAAAAGATGCCTCGTCCCTGGCCTTTCTCGAGGTCTATGCGCGGCGCTGGGGCCTCCGCTCCTTTTTTGACCATCCTTCGCGGCAGGGAGATGCGGTTTTTCCACGGCTGCTCGATGATTTGCAGGCTGGGAAAGCGCTCTCCCTACGGCACACTCCGGACCTCGCTCCTCCGCTCTGGGCCGCGGCGGCGCTGTTTCGTCTCCCGATGGAGGTGAAGGATTGCCCGCAACTCCGGCACAAAGAAAGCGATCGTATCGCGCTCTTGGTGGAGGCCACCAAAGCCCTGGGTGTGGAGGCGGAAGAGCGGCCCGATGGTTTTGTGGTGGATTTTCGCCGGCTCCGTCCCCCGCGCCAAGAAATTTTCCTGCGCACCGAGGGCGACCATCGCATCGCCATGGCCTGCGGACTGCTGGCCGTGGATGGCCTCGCCGTGGCGCCCGATCGCCGCGATTGCGTGCGCAAAAGTTTTCCTCAGTTCTGGCAGGCCCTCGCGCTGCTGGAAGAGGCCTTGCCCGGATGAGGGCCTTGTATCTGATTGGCTTTCGCGCGAGCGGCAAGACCACGGTGGGCAGGGCTCTTGCGGCGCAACGGAACTTCTCTTTTCTTGATCTGGATGAGGAGTGGGAACGCCGCGAGGGCGTGAGCATTCTTGCTTATGTGGAGCGTGCCGGGATCGAGGCATTTCGGCGCAAAGAATTTTCCCTTTTGCGATCTGTCGACGAGAAATTGCAAACCTCCGCGCAGGAAGGCTGGGTGGTGGCGACCGGAGGCGGAGTGGTGGAATGGCCCGAATCCCTTGCGCTTTTAGGCGCGAGCCCGGTCCCCAAAGGCTATCTAACTGCGCCTCCAGAAGAGCTCTGGGCAAGGATCCAGCATCTTCCCGAGCGGCAGAAAATTGGAAAGATCGAGGATTTTCCTGCCCTTAGGCGGCTTTGGGAGCGACGGCTTCCACTCTACGAGAAAATCGCTACCTTTCGCGTGGAGAGTCGGGATATAAATGAAAGCCTTGCTCAGGTTGATTCGCAAGCCTTGTGGCCCCTAGAGAGAACGTAATGCTCCTTTATCTGAAATCCAAAGACCTTCTCTGCGAAGCGCGGGAACGCTTGACCGAACTTGGTCTTGAGCACACGTTTTTGCCCCAAACCCAAGTGTTTGAACTGAAGGCAGATGCTTCTATTTATGCTCCGCGGGTGATCAAAGAGCGGCTGGAGGAGTTCGGCCGGATCGAGGGCGGACGGGAACGCACCCCGCTCTTGGATCTTTTGCCGGCACGCCATGAGGTGGTGGTGAAGGGCCGCACTTTTGCTCCCATCTCCTTCCGTAATCAGGCAAAGCCCGTTTGGATTGCCGGTCCCTGCTCGCTGGATGAAGAGAACGACATTCGCGAAAACGCCAAGCGCTTGAGTGGGCTGGGCGTGCAGGTGCTGCGCGGAGGCGCCGTTAAGCCCCGCACTTCCCCGCATGAATTCCAGGGGCTTGGCAATAAGGGCTTTCAGATCCTGGCCGAAGCGGCCCATGAGTTTGGGTTGGCGGCAGTTTCCGAAGCCCTCTCCGAGGCCGACGTGGAAGAGGCCGTGCGCCATCTCGACATCATCCAGGTGGGCGCGCGCAATATGCAAAATTTCCCGCTCCTGAAAAAGCTCGGCCGCGCTGGTAAACCTATTTTATTGAAGAGGGCGCCAGGATCCACCTTACGCGAATGGGCCTTGGCCGCCGAATATCTGCTCTCCGAAGGCAATCGCGACGTGATCCTCTGCGAGCGTGGCGTGCGTGGGCTTGAGCGCGAGCTACGTTACACCCTAGATCTTGCGGGCGCGGCCTTCATGCAAGAGCGCTATTCTTTGCCGTTGGTGATTGATCCCTCCCACGCCACGGGCCTCAAGCAAATCCTCGCGGCCTGCACGGCGGGAATCCTCGCGATGGGGTTTGCGGGCATTATGCTGGAGACGCACCCGCACCCGGTGAACGCGCTCTCGGATTCCCTGCAGGCGCTTGCGCCCGCGGATTTTGCGGCGATCGCGGATCGTTTTCTGCGACCAGCAGCCGTGAACGCCATAGACAAGCACTGAAGGGCAGCCTCACGGCATCTTTGCCTACGAACCCACTTTATCAAATCAGCTTTTAGACGTCGCGGTTGGGTTTTTTGCCCAAATACAACCAAGTCATTCCCGAGCTCATCGGGCGCGGAGCGAAGGCGAGGAAGCCAGCACGGCTGAGCATCTTCTTCACGTTCTCGGGCATGGGGAAATCCAGAATCGACTGGGCCAAATAGTCATAGGCCGCGCGCGGGGCAAAGAGCCCAGCGAAGCGTGGCATTCCATAACGAAGCAAGAACCGATAGACGCCCCTGAGGATTTTCGCACGTGGCAGGCCAAGCTCTAGGATCGCAAAGACGCCGCCCGGGCGTAGCACCCGTAGGGCTTCTTCGGCGGCTTTTTGCCGTTGGGCTTCGGCCACATTGCGAAAGCCAAAGGCGATCGTCACCACATCCACACTTTCATTGGGAACATCAATGCGCTCGGCCACGCCCTCCCGCCATTCGATGCGGCGGAAGGCTAGGGGCGTTTTGGGCAGGCCGGCTTTATTTTTGGCCACCACGAGCATGGCTGCCGTGGGATCGGTGCCCACCACTTTCGTATTGGGCCAACGCGTGGCCATCATCCGCGCCACGTCTCCGGTGCCGGTGGCCAAGTCAAGCGCGCTGTCCGGGCGCCGGCCCAGGGCAGACTCACAAATATTGAGCATCGACTGGCGCCAGCGGCGGTCCAGGCCGGCGGTCATCACGGCGTTTAGGAATTCGTATTTGGGAGCTACTTCAGTGAAGAGCGCCACGGTATGGGGCTTCTGATTTTGTTCCATCTTTCTCTATTGGTACCACGGAAAAGAAAGAAATCACAAGTGAGGCCTTGGGGCCTTGGAACTAAATAAGATCACTATGGATGAGGGACGCTATCTGCGGCCCCAAACTTCGATGCGAACCGACTCTAATGCCCGGGGAGCGCCATCGGCGCGGGGCGGAAGGCGGAGGTCGAATTCTTCAGAATGGGAGCCGGGAAAAATCGAAATCCCGTGGCGTTGGCAGGCTTCGGTGAGGTCGAGGACGATGGGTTCGAGCTCGGGTTCGTCGAGCAGGGTCACTTGCACATAGAAAAGATTGTAGGCTAGGCCCACTTCTTCCGGGGCTCTGCCATGGACAATGGTTAGGGAAAGATTTTCGGGACCAAGAAGGCTGAACACCGCCACGGCCTTGGTGGGCTCCCAGCCGCCGCTGGTGGGCGTGGGAAGAGGAAAGTGCGAGTGCCAAGAGCTGCGGAAATCCCAGGACTGCACTTCTGCTAAGACCAAAGGCTCGGAGCGGCAAAAGGAAGCCATGGCGGATAGGGGGAGAAGGAGGAAGAGCAGCATACCTCCTTATCGGAGGGGGAGGTGTATTGTTGAGCAAATTGATTCAAAAAACTGGCCCCTTTGCCTGTTGATAAAATCCAAATTTTCCGATGCATTCCGGAGGCTTAGATGGGGGGCTGGCGGGGGGCCCAGACGTAAAGGCCAACTTCGCTAAAGAATTTAATTATTTACGAGCCTTTAACAACAGGCAAAGGGGCCAGTTCTAGTGGGTCACCATCTGGATCTCCGCCCCATACTGCCCCACCAGCAAATAAGCTGGACGCAAAGCCGGCCTGCCTTCTTCGGCAAGCTCCACGGGCTGGGCCGTGACCAAGAGCTTGCCATTGGCAATCGGGGAAGAATCTAGCAGCAGGCCTTTCGTGGGGTGAAAGCAAATCTGGCGGCCCGCGAGAGTCTCGCCATTTTCCTGCTGCACCTGGAGTTTCCACCACACATCCGTGGTCGACCAAGCGAGCCCCGGCCCGGTGGATTCGCTATCGCAGTTTTCCCCACCCTGGGCGTGGAAGACGGCCAGCCAGGATTTATTGTCGTCCTGGAGGCGAAGCGAAATCGGGGCACGGCCAGAGGCGGCCATGGCTCTAGTGTCCATGATCTGTTTGGCAAACATCCGGGTTTGGGCCCGCGCGTGGAGCTCGGCTTGGAGGTCGCGGGCCACGGGAATCCCTAGCACCAGCACAAATCCCAGGGCGGCGAACAAAAGCACGCGGCGGCGAAAACGGAGTTTGAGTTCTTCCGGATCGGGAAGGCTCTCTTCGGCATGAAAAATGGTGCGTCGACGAAAAAGGCTCACGTTCTTAGTGTAGGTTGAAATACCAAATCCAAAAAGGGCGGGCGTAGAAAAAAGCCAGAGCGGCTCCAGAAGCGAGGAAGGGGCCAAAGGGCAGGGCCGTATTGCCCTTTTTTCCGCGGGCAGCGATCAGAAATAGCCCGAGCACCGATCCCGTCATCGAAGCAAAAATGAGCGTGACTAGGGCTCCTTCCACGCCGAGAAAGGCTCCAACCATGGCGAGGAATTTTATGTCTCCTCCGCCCAAGCCCTCGCGCTTGGCGAGTGCCAGGTAGGCCCAAGCCACAAGGTAAAGCACGCCTCCGCCCACGAGGATGCCGAGCAAGCTGGCGATGGGGCCAAGGGGCAGGAAAAAAGAACCCACGAAGCCGATCACGATCCCCGGCAGGGTGATTTTGTCGGGGAGGATCCAGTGGTCGAGGTCGATAAAGGTGCAGGCCACGAGGGCGCTGAGAAAATAGAAATGAAAGGGCCAATGCAGCAGCACCGGATCCCAGTAGGCGGCGTAGGTGAGGAGGATCGCGGTGAGGGCTTCCACGAGGGGATAGCGGGGCGAAATTTTTCCCGCGCAGGCGGCGCAACGTCCTTTTTGCACAAGGTAGCTGAGGATGGGAATATTGCGATACCAGGGGATGGGAGTGGAGCAGGCGGGGCAGCGGCTGCGCGGATGCACGATGCTCTCCCCCCGAGGCAGGCGGTGAATCACCACGTTGAGGAAGCTGCCGATGCAGAGGGCGGCCAGGAAGACAAAAAATAGAATGGCGATTTGCAGGATCATTCGCTCTCTTCGGGGTTGGGATCGTCGATGCCGTATTTTTCAATGCGGTAGCGCAGGCTGCGGAAGCTGATGCCCAAGAGCGCGGCGGCCTTTTTCTTTACCCCTTTGGTTTCTTCCAATGCTTTGAGGATATGGGCGCGTTCGTAGTTTTCCACGCCCTTTTCCAGGTCGAAGCCGTTGCTGGGGCCCGCGGCCAGAGGGGGATTGGCGGG
>JAKFYM010000217.1 GCA_021730855.1 Bdellovibrionales bacterium | reverse complement strand
GATTTGATCCGATCCTTACTCACTTTACAAAAAATAGAGGCGATCTTATCGGAATTTGGCAAAAGGTGAAGTCGTCGTTCTCTTGATCGCAAGCGTGGTCAGCTTCCATTCACTGAGCCAAACAAGTCATACAGCCCTAGTTTTCTAGAATAAAGCTGATGCTGGCAATTTCTGAGATTCTCAAGCCATTTTCATCAAAAACGGCGTAAGAAAAGTCTTCGATGCCTTCGCAATTTGGCGTTGGTACGGGGACCCACAATAGAGAACAACCCAAGCAGTCACCTCTGTCGCCTAGAGCTTCACCTTTTGTTCCATCTGCATTCATTCTAAATAGGCCGACACCCGGTCTAAATGTGTACTGAGCGAAGGTTAGGTCGGACCAGAATACTCTTGTGCCCATTAGAACTCGCAAAGAACTTTGGGTCTCAGCTCCTGCCCTTCGAATTGTCATAACTCCCGTCGGATCCATCTGAATAAGCATTCTCCAACCCCCGCCTCCGGTTTGAACTCCACAGGAGTCAGGATATAAGGGGGGATGCGCAGGTTCATGATGAGCAAAGGCCGAAATGACACATAGTAAGTAAAATATGTTTACTAATAACGTCATACTGATATCTCCATTTCGCTTGGTAAAATTGAATATCGCTCGAAGGGATCTATAGCCACAGAAGTTTTCTTTTACGAGGAGTTAAAGGCCAAACTATTAACCTGAAGGTTGATTTTTTCGGGAGGACGTATGTGAGGAATCTTTGGTGAGAGGTCGGCTCCTGCCTTCTCTAACTAAATGATTCTGTTCCATCACCATAGATACCAAGACACTCCCTTCGCCTTAGTGCGCAGCGTGGGTGTTTATCGTCAGACCAAATCGAAACTCCGTTGAAGCTGTTTCCCCCCCAAGATTCGCTAAAAGTACTGTGAAAAGAGGCTTTACCCTAAGGCTCGTATTTTCAACTTCTTCGCTGCGCTTGCAAAAGGGACGCTTCTTCGATATTGTGCGCCGCGCTAAATCATTTTTTGGAGTTACCTATGAAACTATTCCTCCTGCTCGCGCTAGCTCTCGTCAGCCAAGTCGCTGTGGCCAACGCCCTTACCTGCGTGTTCACCGAATCTCACTTTACCATTGTGGTGAATCCGAAGACCCAAGAGGTCACCGTCGAAGATACCTACCTAAATCTGGCTCGTGTCTTTACACCGACCAAGTATCAGCAATATTCAGGTGGCGGATCGTATGAATTTGGCGATCCCGGTGACGTAAGACCCAGCTTCCTGAGCTACATCACCGAGCCATACCTGAATCAGGGCAACACCTATCCTTACTCCGCTAGAATCTATATGAACGGCAAGAGCCCTCACGAAGGCGGCTGCTATACGGAAGACGAGCCAGTTATTACAAGAGTAGAATCCAGAAACTAATGATTCTTCCCTCACCATGGATACTAAGGCACTGGCTTTGAGTTAGCACCCGGCGTGGGTGTTTCTCGTCAGACCAAAATCGAAACCCCGTTTTGAAATGGATGCCCCCTCTAGGGGAAGAAAACCCGCCTTTCCCCACCCTTCGACTTACGCTACGCTATTCGCAGATGTCCAAAAAAGTCGGAGCCGCGATCCAGAATTCCATTCTCTTGAGCCTCGGGGCCTTTGCCGCCACCGGCTTGAATTTCCTTCTGGTGTTTGTGTATGCGCGTCTCCTGGGACCTACCGGCCTAGGCTCCCTCAACACCTCCCTGATGCAGGTGGGGGTGTGGGCCTTGCTCGTGGACTTAGGCCTCTCGAATGGCCTAATCAGCAGCCTCACCGATGGCAGAGGCCATCTTTCTCCACGTGCGCTCTTGCGACGAGTGCTTATAGTGCGGATGCTGGGGGCCACCTTGGCCACGGCGTTAGTAGTAGGTTTCTCTTTGCTTCAGGTCCGGGAGGGCGCCGATGCTCCGCAATTTTTGCAGGATCTAGCCTTCTTGCCTTTCCTCTATGCGCTCGCCCTCCAGCAAACGGCCGTCGCCTATGCTAGCTACCTTGGCCAGCAAAAGCTTGTGGTCTCGAGCGTATTTTGGGCGGGCCTGCTAACCGTTGGCCTTTGTGTCCTGCTCGCCTTCTTGCACCAGCCCATTCCGTGGCTGCTGTTCGTGCAATCGCTGAGCGGCTTTGTGGCGGCCGCGCTGATTTTTTTGCGCCTGCCGCGGCCAAGCGCCGATGGCGTGGCCCCTTCCTGGCACTTGCTCTTTGCCGCTTCTTGGTCCCATGCCGTGGTCTTCGCGGTCAGCACCCTCTGGTCGCGGCTCGACCAGATCGCCGCCTCGCGCTTGCTGGGTCTCGAGACCGGGGGCAACTACGCTCTGGCGGTGCGCCTTGTGTCGATCCCCATCCTCGGTGCCGCCGCCGTCACTATCGCCACCTTTCCCGACATGCAGCGGGTGGGGCGGGATGATCCAGGGAAAGTGGGCCTCTATTTAGGCGCCAGTGCCAAGTGGCTCTTGCGCTATGGGCTTTTTCTGGCGATCGCGGGGCTCTGGCTGGTGGGAGCGATCCTTGGTCCGCTCCTGCCCAAATTTGCCGAGGCTGTAAAAATTCTGCCCTGGTTTGCGCCCGGAGTCTGGGCCTATTGGCTGCACAGCTTGCAGAGCAATGCACTCTTTGGCCTAAAAAAAGACCGAGAGGTGGTGGTGGCGCATGTGGTGGCGATTGTGGTCTATCTCCTCACGCTGGTGCCGCTCACTTGGCTATTTTCTATCTATGGCGTGGTGTGGTCGTTTAATCTTTTTTCGCTCGTGCTCGGGGCGGGCACCTTTTTCTACCTAAAAAAGAGCGGAGCCCTCGCGCCTGGTTTTTCCCTGCTCGGTGCGTACTCTCCTGAAGAGCGCGAGATCGGCCGAAAGATAAAAAACAAAATCCTGCGCCGAGGCGATTGAACGAGCGCGCTAGAGCCGGCGTTTGAGCTTCTGCACAAAACTCTCCGGCGCATAGGTCACGCGCTCCACACCGGTTTTGCGAACTTCGGGAGGCGTGCGCGGCTTCTTCTCGATCACCACGATGCTGTCGTAGAAATGCATAGAGTCGGCGCTTTGGGTGAACGAATCCACCTTGAAAGAGCGCTGCTTGGAATGCCAGGCGTTTAGCTGGTCGAGCAGCCGCTTGCTGTATTCCATGAATGTTCCGCGCCGGCGAAGCCCTCCGCGGAAGGCAGGCCAGTAGGAGGTGTGGGTGTCTTCACAGAGGTAGACACCGTGCGCGCTCACTTTCGCGTATAGCTCTTCGAAGGTAGCGATCTGCTGGCGCATGGAGTGGCCCCCGTCGTCGATCAGGATATCAATGCGCGGGATTTCGCGCGCGAGGGTGCGCAGGAATTTGCGGTCGCCCTGATCGCCGATAAAGATCTTCACACGCTCGTCTTCCAGCTTCTTGCATTGGGGATTGATATCGGCGCCGAAAATCCTGGCCTTGGGACCGAAATATTCCTTCCACATTTCTAAGGATCCGCCGTGGGAGACGCCGATTTCGAGAATGTGCACATCGGTGCCGCGGAAGCGAGCAAAGTGCCGCTCATAAGCGTCGAAGTAATGCATCCACTTATGCATTAGGCTTCCCGTATTGTTTTCAAAGTAACGCTGGAGCTCGAAGGGCATGCCGAGAGTTTGCAGCGGGAGCGGGAAAATTGTCAAATTTCCTAGCGGATGGCCGCTTGCATCAGCTGTGTTTTGCGCAGAATCGCGAGCGGGAGTCTCCGTTTCCCTGAGCCCTCATGATATAAGGAAGAGCCATGAGTTCCGAAACTCCATTCTACGACAACCGCCGCGCCGACGTGCAGGCTCATCTCAGCGGGCGCTTTGAGCGCGTGCTCGATGTGGGTTGCGACGTGGGCACTTTCGCGGCCTCGCTTCGCCGCGATAAGGTGGCCACCGCCGTGGATGGCATCGAGCTCTCCTCTGCCGCTCTCGAGGCCGAAAAAGTATTGAACCGCGTCTACCGCGTGGACCTCAGCCATTCCCAGGAAGGCTTGCCCCAGGCGAGCTACGACCTCGTGCTCTGCCTCGATGTGCTCGAGCATATGCAAGACCCTTGGGCGGCCTTGGGGCGGATCCACAGTCTTCTGCGGCCGGATGGGCAGCTCGTGGTATCGCTGCCGAACGTGCGCAATTTTCGTGTGGTTTTACCACTCCTAATGAAAGGCCGCTGGGACTATGCCCGCACGGGCCTGCTCGACCGCACGCACTTACGTTTCTTCACCCGCTCCACCGCCAGGGAAATGCTCGAGGCCGCAGGCTTCACCGTGACCCGAGATCTATCCCTTAGCATGGCGCGCTTTTCGAAAACCTGGTGGCTGAATGCGCTCACGCTCGGATTTTTTCGCGGCTTCTTAGACTATCAGTATCTTTTTTTCGCCAAGCCCGCATAGTGGCCGTCGGTCGCGGGCCTGGGGTCACAATCCAGGAGCAAGCCCACCGCCCGCTTAATTCGAAGCTTCGTTTATTGTGCACTTCATTTTTGACTGTCTTGCAGACTCATTGCGCACGTTTCGTGTCGCTAAGGCCGAAAAGACTTCTCCTGGGTTCATGTCAAGATTATGCGAAAGAATTAGATGCTCAATTTGATTTACATCCGCAGCAGTTGTTTTCGCGAAGCTGTAGTGTGCTTGGTAGTGGTCAGTAACAATTTCGCCCGCCACGTCTATGGTGGAAGAGGATCCGTCCACGTCAAGAATGCTCGCCGTTCCGGTGATAGCGAAAATCTGAGTCGGAATCGCCGCAGACTCTTGGATAAGATTTTTACTAAGGATGGTTACCGTTATTTGTCCGGGGGAATGCGGGCCGCTAGAAAGGTCTCGGACACAATGTATGGTTGGGTTTGCGTGAGCGAGTGAAGATGCGAGAGCAGTGCTAGCGATGGCGGCCATAAGAATTTCTTTCATTTTTTCTCCTGGAGGTTATTTGGAACGGCAAATTACCTTAGGTGGATGGGTAATTCACCTGTAATGAATCCGACAACTGTCTAAAAAAGGTGACACCCATTGCGGAATTCCCCTGGATTAGGTGGCAGACGCTCCCTACTTTTGGCTTTTATGTTTAAGGTGGGATGACAAGCCGGCCAAATTCATTTCATTTATGGAAGCCTTCACTTGCTTTTCATAATTCAACAAAGATGGAAGGCATCCCGGGCTAAGCTGATTTGAAGGAGTGAATTATCGCGCTTTTGCCTCTCCCGCCCAGGGGCAATGCCATTCCACGCGTCTAGCCGTCCCAGACTTAAGGCCAACTAGCCGTTTGCGGACGGCTCTACAACGCCCCCTGTATTCCGTATTCCGTACTCCGTACCGAATACCGCATGCTGCATACCGTATTCGGCATTCTGCAGTTGGGCTCCCGGCCAGTACTCTCCAAACCACTCGCGCAAAGCTGGCATTTCCTGAAATGTAAACACCGCGGCCCGCGCCGCCGCCGAAGCCCGCGTGCCGGCGATGTACCAAGCCAAATGTTTTTTCATCTGCACCAGAGCCAAGCGCGGCGGCATATGCTCCTCGATCAAAGCCAAGTGCCTTTGGATCACGCGGAATTTGTATGCATGCTGCGCGCTCGCGTCCAAATGTTCAAAACTCTCGTCAAACACCCACGGCCGCCCAAGGGCCCCGCGCCCAATCATCACGCTTCCGCAGCCCGTCTCGGCCATCATGCGCCGTACGTCGTCCCAAGAACGGACATCCCCATTTCCCGTGACGGGGATTTTCACCGCTTCCACCACGAGGCGGATGATTTCCCAAGGCGCCTTGCCCGTATATTGCTGCGAGCGGGTGCGGGGATGCACGGCGATGGCGTCCACGCCCTCGCTCTCGGCGATGCGGGCAATGGCGGGGGCGTTCACCGTATGGTCGTCCCAGCCGCCGCGGATCTTGATCGTAAAGGGCACGGTGATGGCCTGGCGAATGGTGCGAAACACCACTGCCGCCTGCCCTTCGTCGCGCATCAGGGCCGAGCCAGCGCCGGTCTTGGTGATTTTCGGCACGGGGCAGCCCATGTTCAGGTCGATGATATTTGCCCCTAGGTCCTGCAGGATGCGAGCAGCTTCGGCGAGGTTGCCGGCCTCGCCCCCGAAAATCTGCATGGCGATCGGCTTTTCCGCTTCCAGGTAACCGGCCATCGCCTGAGTGCGTTCGTTGCCATGCACTAGCGCTTTGGCGCTGATCTCCTCGCTCGTGGTGAGGGAGGATCCCAGTTCTTTGCAAATGAGGCGAAATGGCGTATTCGAAACACCGGCCATCGGAGCTAGTCGGCACGGTCCGTGTAACGGTACCGTGCCTATCGTCATGAAAGTGCGCATAGGTGCGGTAAACTAGCCCGGAGTTTTGCTTAGTGTCAAACTAGACTCGTAGGATATAATAAAAAATGGCTTGAAAAGTTTCTGGCCCTTTCCGATAGGAAAACCAGAGCTTAGCCGCGTAAGGAGTGTGCCGTGAGCAACGATAGACCATCCCTCTATATCCCCAATCCGATTGTGATCGAGCAAACCCCCCGAGGCGAGCGCCAATACGACATCTACTCGCGCCTAATGCTCGAGCGAATTATTTTTATGGGCACCGAGGTGAACGATACGGTGGCAAACCTGATCGTGGCGCAGCTGCTTTTTCTTGATAGCAATGATCCGGATCGCGACATTCATTTTTATATCAATAGCCCGGGAGGCAGTGTTTCCGCAGGTCTAGCGATTTATGATGTAATGAAGTTTGTGAAGGCCAATATCAATACATATTGTATAGGCATGGCGGCGTCGATGGGGTCGTTCCTGCTTTCTGCCGGTACCAAGGGCAAGCGCTTTGCGCTGCCGAATTCGCGGATCATGATCCACCAGCCCTTAGGCGGTGCTAGAGGCCAGGCTTCCGATATCGAGATCCAGGCCAAAGAAATTCTTTATCTCAAGCGTCGGCTCAACGAAATGCTTGCGGACCACACTGGGCAGCCGCTTTCGAAAATCGAAGTCGATACAGATCGCGACAACTATATGAGCGCAGAGGATGCGGTGAAATATGGATTGGTGGACCGGGTGCTCAAGCACCACGAATCCATAACTAAGGAGAGCCTATGAACAAAACTACGGGCGGAAGCAACACAGGCACTTTGTATTGTTCGTTTTGCGGCAAGAGCCAGCGCGAAGTCAAGAAACTGATCGCCGGGCCAAGCGTCTATATCTGCGATGAGTGCATTGACCTCTGCAACGACATCATCCACGAGGACGCGGCGAAAGACAGCCCCGCCAAGCGCCCCGGCTCCGATAGCCTGCCGCGCCCCGAAGAGATCAAAAAACATTTGGACGAATACGTGGTGGGCCAGGAGCGGGCGAAAAAAGTTCTGTCCGTGGCGGTCTACAACCACTACAAGCGCATCCTGAATTCGGGCACCAAAACCACGGGCGGAGTGGAGCTGCAAAAGTCCAACATCCTCCTGATTGGTCCCACGGGCTCGGGCAAAACCCTATTGGCCCAAACACTGGCAAAAATGCTCAACGTGCCTTTCGCCGTGGCCGATGCCACCACCCTCACCGAAGCTGGGTATGTGGGCGAAGACGTAGAAAATATCATCCTAAACCTCCTGCAAAGCTGTGATTTCGATGTGCAGCGCGCGCAGAAGGGAATTGTGTATATCGACGAGGTCGACAAAATTTCGCGCAAAAGCGAGAACCCCTCCATCACCCGCGACGTTTCCGGTGAGGGCGTGCAGCAAGCGCTCTTGAAAATCATCGAGGGCACGGTGGCGAATGTGCCCCCGAAGGGCGGGCGCAAACATCCCCAGCAGGAATTCATCCAGGTGGATACCTCCAACATCCTTTTCATCTGCGGTGGGGCCTTTGTGGGCCTCGAGCAAACCGTTTCCGCCCGTGTGGGCAAAAGCGGCCTTGGGCTGGGTGCGAGCCCGCAGTCCCGCAAAAAAATGTCCAATAACGAGCTCTTCGCTTCGATCGAACCTGAGGATTTGGTGAAATACGGCCTCATTCCTGAGTTCGTGGGTCGTCTCCCCGTGGTGGCCACCCTCCAGGAGCTAGATGAGCCTGCCCTGGTGGACATCCTCACCCGCCCGAAAAACGCGCTCGTGAAGCAGTACCAGGCGCTTTTCGCCATGGACAATGTGCAGCTCGAGTTCGAGGAAAAAGCCATCAGCGCCATCGCCCACGAAGCCATTCGCCGCAAAACCGGCGCCCGCGGCCTCCGGGCCGTGGTAGAGCAGCATATGCTGGATGTGATGTACGAAATCCCCGGAGCCAAAAACATCCGGGGCTGCCGCGTGACCGAGGACGTGATCACCGAAGGCAAGCGGCCTTCGCTCATCTATGCCGATCCCACTCCAGTGAAGGCTGAGGATCCGGATTCCGAAGAAGAAATCGCGTAAGAGCTGGTTTGAAAAGTGGGTTCGTAGCGAGGCTGCGGAGGCGAGCGGATACCGAGGCGCGACGAGGCGTCATAGTGAACCTATGGCAACGAGGAGTAACGAAGGGAGCCGCTCGCCTCCGCAGCCGCAGTAGATCTCCACTTTTCAAACCAGCTCTTAGGGCGCTCGGGGCTGTTAAATCTTGACAGCCCCCTTCCTTCCGCCCTATGTTCAAGCCCTAGCAAGGAGAATTTATGGCCCGCGTGACGGTAGAAGACTGCCTCCAGTTTGTGCAAAATCGCTATGAGCTAGTGCATCTCTGCACCAAGAGAGCGCGCCAGTTGTATCGCGGGGCCGACCGGCTCGTGCAATGCAAGAATAACGAAGTGGTCTGCTCACTTCGGGAAATTGCTGCCGGCAAGGTGCGTTTTCCGATGTTGGCCCGCCCCGAAGAGCCTGAAGACACCTCCACCCTTACCCAGTGAAATTCGCCCTTCTTCTCCTGCTTTCTTGCCTTAGCCAGGCCAAGGAGCCTGCGCTGCCGTACCTTGGCCCCGGCTCCGATAAGCTCAGCCCCGAGCAGTACGAAAAAGTTTATCGCAACTACATCCAAACCAGCATCCTCCTCGGCTATCCCTTCCTCAAAGAAGAAGCTCCAGCCTGCGAGCATGCCCTTAGCACCATCTTCCGCCAGGCGGGGATGTTCGCCTATCCCGTGCCCGCAGAAGCCGAGCGCGTGAACGTGAGCAAACGCAAGACTGCTAGCCAATCCATGGAAACCTATGAATCGGCCGGCATGATCGTGCAAGTGGTGCGCGAGAAAAACAACGCCCTCAACCAGGTGATTTGGATCAATAGCGGATCGCCCAAGGCTTCGCGCCGCTTGGCTCAGGTGGCAAAAAAAGAAGTGCTCACCCTTGAGCGCGATCCCGTGACCGGGCTCGAGCGGGTGAAGGGCATCCCCGTGGGTTTCCCCCACGCCCTGCTCACCCCCCAGGGGCAGGGGCTTTTTGTAAAAATCCTGCAGTTCAATAAAAAGATCGATGGCTGCGAGCCGATCGAATTCACCGATGATTCCTGGATTGGGGGCTTTGACCTCAGCGAGAGCCGCTGCCTGGAGCTCCAGAGAAGCGCCCAGGGCGTTTGGGAGGGACGGCTCAATACGGTCGCCTTTGCCAGCCAGGAGCTAAAGAAGCTGCAGGAGAAGGCTTTAGCCAATGCCCTGGCTCGGGGAACTAAGGAAGAGGACGCCAAGAGGCTCGTGGCTAAGCATTTTGTGCCGCCCTTCACGAGCGAGATCAATGTGATCGGCACGGCCATGCGCAACCTTGCCCAGTGCAACCTGCTCGCGCTCGGACGCGCCGGTGGCACTCGGCCCGGCGCTCCGGCCACGCCCCCGGCCGGTGGCACGCCTAAGTCGGGCTCTGGGCGCTAGTTTTTAAAGCGCCTGCAATAGATGCAATAATTCGTCTTTGTTTAGGTCGGCGGCTTCGCCCGAGCCGCTCATCACGCCCTCGGCCAGGGCTTTTTTCTTGCGCTGGAGGAGGAGGATTTTGTCCTCCACCGTATCGCGCGCCACCAGGCGGTGGATGAACACAGGGTTCTCCTGGCCGATGCGGTGGGCGCGGTCGGCGGCTTGGTCTTCGGCGGCGGGGTTCCACCAGGGGTCGAGGATATAGATGTGATCAGCGGCGGTGAGGGTGATGCCCACGCCCCCGGCTTTCAGCGAGAGCAGCATCACGGGCGGGCCATCGTCTTTTTGGAAGGAGCTCACCACTTGGTCGCGATTGCGGGTGGAGCCATCGAGCCGGGAGAAGCGGATGTTCTTCTCGGCAAAACGTTTTTCTACGAGATCCAAGAGCGAGGTCCACTGCGAGAACACCAGGGCGCGGTGGCCGAGGTCGAGGGATTCTTCGAGGCTTTCCATCAACAAATTTAGCTTCGTAGATCCAAAATCTC
>JAKFYM010000183.1 GCA_021730855.1 Bdellovibrionales bacterium | reverse complement strand
CGCCTCGTCTGGAAAAGGGCCAACCACCAATGCGAATACGAAAAAAACGGCAAACGCTGCACAAGCAAGCACGCCCTAGAAGTCGACCATATTGTCGAATACGCCAAAGGAGGCAGCAACGAACCCGAGAATCTCAGGCTTCTCTGTTCTGCTCACAATAAGTTCCGGAATTTCCAGCAATCGGGGTAGTGGGCAGAGCAGCAAGCCCTCGCTTTCGCACCACCAACTGGCCTTTTAGCTCGGACAAGCACTCGCACGACACTCGCTTGCTCAGCGCTCCCGCTCTCAGCGTGCCGAGCTCTCTGCGCATGGCCCACCGAAGCCGTAGGCCCAGGCCCCACGCCACACTCGCGGAGCGCCCATTCGCCGGCTCGCGCCCGCCTTAGCCGGCGGTCCGCCTGCCAGCACCCGCCCCACCACCAAATCCCCTACAACTTAATCTTCTCCAGCGAAGCCATGATCTTCTTAAAATTCCCCTGATTAAAGAAAGGCTTCCGCTCCTTCACAAAATCCGCGAGCACAAATTTCTCGCGCAGTTTCAGGATCTCCTGCGTGAGGTCATGCGCCATGATGAACAAACACGCCAGGGGCGCAATATAGTTATGGGCCAAGCCCCGCGGAAAGCCGCTGCCATTGGGCCGCTCATGGTGCTGTTGCACGATCAAGTCCACATCGGCGGGAATCTCCTTGAAGTTCCGCACCACGTCTCCCGCCTTCGCCGGATGCAGGTGGTAGCCCTTCACCAGATTTTCCGGAAAGTCCGTCTTCCGCTCCTCGAGCTCCTTGAGGGTGTTCAGCTGCGCTAGGCCCGGGTCTGTCACCGCAATGTCGTGGAGAAAAGAGGCCAAAGCCAGTTTGGAAAAGGTTGAGTCCGAGGCCCACTGCATTTCCTTTGCCAGGCAGCACGAGACATGCGCCAGCATCGCGCTATGCTGGGAAATATAATTGCCCGCGCCCGAAAGGCGATTCACGATATCGCTCAGCTTGGGATTGGCGCCGATGGCCTTGAGCGTGAGGGCCACGTTCTGCTTGGCCAGCTCCTGCACCTCGTCGGTGAAGCCGATGCGATTCGCCAATTCATGGATGGCTTCTTGGGAGAGCTCCGCATTGGCCATCACCTCTTCCTGTTTCATGTCGGAGCGGGCGAGCAACTGGCTCAGCTCCTTGCTAAACTTGGCGATGAACTCCGGCAGTTCCGTGCGGCGGAGGTACATATATTCCACATGCTTGGTCTCGTAGTATTTTTGCAGGTCTTGCTGGTCGAACTCGTCTCCCGAGCGGAAGAGTTTTACGTATTTGTCTTTCGACAAACGAATATAAACATCACCCTTCAGCGGAGTGGTGCGGATCAATAGGTTTGTGCGGATCGGGCAATAGTCGTCCAGCACGCCAGCGCCCTGGTCCACCATCGGCTGCACTAACGCGCTCACGCCCTCGATGGCTTTGGAATTGTCCACCACCCCTAGCACCCGCAGCTTTCCGATGGCCTCTAGCTTCACTCCCGCCTCGACCAGAAAAATCACGGGCAGTCTTTTTGCTTTTAAGCTTTCCAATAAAAAAGAGTTCGTGCCCGGAAAGGAGCTAATCACCAGGCCCAAGCCCTCCGCTTCCATCTCCGCCACAGCCCCGGTAAAGCTCGCGCATTCCTTCACCTGCACGGAAAAATGGGAACTTAGGTGGAAGCTCAGGAGCTCGCGTAAATCTTTGTTCTCGGAAACCAAAAGAATTTTCATCCAAGACTCCGATGAAAGGGCAGTGGCCAACGCGGACGCTTGCCGACATCTTTTTCATCCGCCACGCCCACAAGCTGGTTCGAGGCCGAGCGCAGGCGCTTGTTCATTTCCATTGTCACGCCCCAGAGAAATTTTACGGCCAGCTCGGGCTCCTCGCGCAGGAGAGAAAAGAGAGCGTCGCGCGGGAACGCCAAAAGATGGGTGGGCGCCGTGGTAGTGATCGTGGCCGAACGCGGAGCCGCATCGAGCATGCTCATTTCGCCAAACACATCGCCGCGCCCGAGCGTGCCGATGGTCTTTCCGTTCTTCTGCACCTCTGCTGCGCCCGATACAATCAACATCATCTCGCCCCCAGCGTCGCCCTCGCGGCAGACCACCTGGTCTGTTCGCATTTTCAGCAAATCTCCCGTGCTGATCACGCGGATTAGATCCTGGTAGGAAAGGAACTCCAAGGCCGGCACCCGGCCCAGCATTTTGATTTTCTGCTCGGGACTCACCGTGGCATCTTCCACCTTCGGGCGTGGCTGCACGAGCAAGGTGGTGAAGTTGTCCTTCGGTTGCCGCTTGCGCACTTCTTCATGCAGCTGCGCCACTACGCTCTCCACAGTGCCAGCCTTCAACGAAAGGTTTTCTAGAGCAGAATCCTCCAGAGCGCCCCACACACCGTCCGTCAGCAGCAGGAAGCGATCGCCCTCGGCCAACTCCACTTCCAGCAGGTCCACCTTCACGTCCTCGCGAAAACCCACGGCCCGCGTGAGCCGCTTGGCCGCGCGCGCTTCTTCCTCGGGAGTGCCCGTAGGTTTTCCCATGCGCCGCAAGCTCGCCAGCTGGGTATGGTCCTCGGTGAGCAAATGCATCTGCCCATCGCGCCCCAGATAGACGCGGCCCGAACCCACATGGGCCACGAGGGCGTGAGTGTCGGTGAGCAGGAGCACATCCATGGTGGTGCACAGCAGGCCCTTGCCCGTGGCGGTGAAGACGGCGCTCGAGGCTTCCTGCACTCCCGCGGCGAGGAAAGCTTGCAGCGCGCGGCGCGATTCCTTCTTTGGCGAGGCGCGGAGGGCGCCAAAGGTGGCGCCTTGTTTTTCTAAATAGGCCTGCAGCACATGAATGGCCACGCGGCTGGCGCGCTCTGCCGAATCTTTGCCCAAGCCATCACAGACCACAAAGAGATGCAGCTCGGGAAGGGACGCACAAACGTCTTCGTTCCGAGCGGCGCCTCCAAGTTCTGAGCAGTGGGCAAAGTTCATATAAATAATTTTACCTGTAGCTGCTAAAAAGAGCCAAAGAAAGCAAGGACTTACACGGAAACAAGGTAGGAATTCCCTAATCCCGCAAAAACAAGCGTGAGTTCCTGACATTCTTGAAAGGTTTTGTCTTTTGCTGCGGCAAAAAATTTTCGCAATGATGTTCTTCCCAAAGGGAGGGATGGAATGAAGACTGTGATTTTGCTTGCTCTGTTCACGCTGGCCGCTTGTGCGAAAAGCACGCCCCAATACCCGCCGCTCGTGACCAAGATCGAGCAGCACGCGGCCCAAGTGCACACCCTCACCTCCACGGTCAGCGCCGTGATCACCGAAGTGACGCTTAGGCGGGAAGCCCTGCTCGGCCGCACTTTTCTCTATGGCGGCACCCTGCAGTTCGCCGCCCTTCGGGAAGAGAAGGAAGACGTGGCCATGATGGGCTTGAGCCTCGGCCAATTTCCGGCGCAGTTTGAAATCATCGACGACAAACTCCGCCTCGTGACCGACGGACGCCTGGATTTTGAATCCGACATCAACCACCCGAGCCGCCTCATCCACGAATTTCCCATCCTGCGCCAGGACGAAGAGACCCTCACCATCCGCGCGCACCACGCGTCTCCCACCGTAGAGGTGATGCTCAATGGCAAAGATAGCAAGGTCGGCTTACGCGCCTCTTGGATCCGCTCCCTGCAGTTTGAATCGGCCGACGAGCTCTTCCTGATCGAAAGCTCCACCGAGCTCATGGACGGCACCCTAGCCGAGGTGATGGAAACGCTCACGCCCCGCGATCGCGTGGTACCGGCCGACTACCAGCCGATTTATCTCGACGACGAAAACCCCTTCGCCGAGCGCTTTCGTTTTCTGATCGGAGGCGAGGTCTATCCCGATCGCCCCGACCAAGCGCGCACAAAAGTGGCTGCGGCCCAGCGCTACTTGCTCAAAAACAACGAACCCATCCGCTGGTGGGTGACCAAAAACATCCCGGAAAAATACCTTAACGACGTGAAAAACGGCCTCGAAGCCTGGAACCGTTATTCGCGCTCGATGTGGAATCGCGACCTGGTGAAATTCGAAGGCATCCTTCCCGAGGGCGTGAAAGTAGGCGATCCCCGCTACAACCTCATTGTCTGGGATAACGTGCAAGACGCCGACTCCGCCTATGAAAGCCAGAACTCCGATCCCTTCACCGGCATCCAAACCAATTCCACCATTTATTTGCCGCTCGCCTGGGTGAATATCGGCAAAGACTATTGGAACAATGGCAGCCGCACCGAAGAGTCCGAGCCCAGCGCCCAAGTCAGCAAGGCCTTGCAAAGCCGCACCTTCCTGGGCCGGCGCCTTCCCGTGCATTGCCTAGACAGCGCCTCCATGCACCTCAGTCCGAGTTCGCGGCTTAGCCCCGAAGAGTTCGGGCGCAAGCTCCTCAAGTCGGTGGTCTTCCACGAAGTGGGCCATGCCCTCGGCCTTGCCCACAACTTCAAAGGCTCGCTCTCCTTTGATCCCGACAAAGCGGGCTCGCTCTTCAGCACCTCGATCATGGACTACAACCACTACAACGAAGAGGCCCACGCCTTTCATTCGATCGATAGCGCCGATGGACCGCTCCTAGAGTACGACCGCCAAATTCTTTCGGCCCTCTACAACGAAGGCAAAGATATCAAAGACAGCGACCCCACCCTCCCCACCTGCGATGATGACGAGGCCGATGCGGTGGAGGGCGGAGTGGATCCCCTCTGCGTGCGCTACGATATCGGCACCGATCCCACTAAACAAGCCAAGCGCTCGCTCGAGCTTTTGGCCAATGCCGAAGCCCGAAATGGCCTGATGACCTCGCTGCCCGTGGCCCTGGCCAAAACCGAGCTTCCCGACGCCCCGGAAATGAAAACCGCTAAGGACACCAAAACCGCCACCGATGCCTTTGCAAACGCCCTACTCGGCACCAGCCGCATGTACGTGAGCGCAACCGCCAATAGCCTAGGGTACTTGGGTTCGCAGGCGGTGAAATCGCTCTATGTCTTTCAAGAAGACATTCTCCCCGAAGGCTACGACGAAAACGAAATGCGCGAACGCGCGCTCTCCCTGCTCGAGACCACGGTAGAGACCTATGCCTGGCCGCAAGCCACGCAAGACAAAGTGCAAGAGCTCCGCACCAGCCTTGAGGCTTGGCTGCTCTCCACTCCGGCGCTTCAAGAAATGCCGGAGGACGAACGCGCCAAGGCTCTCGCCACCCATCTTGAGCTCTTCGACAAAAAACTGAAAGCGGGCCAAGACGCCTCGCTCTCCTCGATGCGCACCCGGATGTTCAAGGCGGTCAAGTACAGCGCCGACGCTCCCTTGAGCTTTCACCAGCGAGGCGAAAGCACCTTGGATCTAGAATCCCTCGTGATCGCCCTGCTGGAAAAGGGCGTGCAAGCCCAGGCCGGCGCAGGGGAGCGGCCAATCGCGGAGCGTACGGCGGCGGCGGCCAGCCTCAAGGCTTTCGGAAACGCCAGCAGCGCGGCGCTTAGCAGGCTGCGGGAAGTTCTCGACGTGGAAATTCGTGCCACCCAAGACGCACGGAAACGCGAGAGCCTAAGAAAGCTTCGTGCTAGTTTATAGCTAGATGCTCCCGTTTGTTGCTCTAAAACTTTTGCTCACGCGCCCGCGTTTGCTCCTCCTGAGCTTTTTTCCGGGCGCGCTCACCTTTGCGCTCACCACGGGGCTGCTCTATCTGCTGTGGACGCAGGCGCTCGACAATGTGACGCTTTGGCTCAGCCTCCCGGCCTCCGTCTTGATTTTTCTGCTTTCCTGGATTGTGTTCGGCAGCATTTCGCTGGTGTTCGTGGAAGACGCCATCATCGACGAATGCCAGCGCGCCCAGTTAGGCGAGGTGCGTATCCCGGCCCCGCCCTTTCATCCGCGCCGTCTAGCTCGCGAGCTCGGGCATGCCTGCTTGGTGGCAGTCGCGGCCTGCGCGCTTTTCGCCCTCAGTTTTGTGCCTTTTTTGAATTTGCTCAACATCCTGCTCGCCGCCTGGCTCACGGCCTATATCTTTCTTGCGCCCATTTTTGCGCGCACCGCTCCCAGCTATGGCGCGCGCCTGCGGCTCTTTGCGCAGAATCCCGGCCGCAATCTCTTGCTCGGATTCTTTCTCAACTTTTTGCTCTTTGTGCCCGTGCTGAATGTCTTTTTGCTGGGCTACGCGCAGATCCTGGCCACCTTGGTGTTCCTAAAGACTCGCACCTGAGGCGGGAGATTTTGGGCTATAGGAATGACTCGCAAATTGGGGCTCGCGATTCACTAACCAATCCGCCCTCACAGACAAGCGAGTAAACACAGCGCTCTCTCCGCAAATTATCTTTGGTGACGAGGTTCACCCGGTGCCCTTCCTGATCTTTTCTACATCTGACGGAGGTCCACACGCCATCCACGCAGGTGACGGGATGAACTGCAATAAAGAGCTCGTCTTTGTAACGCTCAGTGAATGTCTGCCACGCTCTATCTATTTTCTCTTCACAATAGGTTCCCACTTGGGCAAGGGCCGGGGTGGTGAGCAGCAAAAACAAAAGGACTGTCTTCATAGGCTATCTCCAAAGGTTGGGGAAAATGTTGGCCATGCTTATCATAAGCCCCACCATTGCGCTATGCGCAATGGCGAAAAGCATTTGCCGGGCCCCCAAACTTAAGTTATTTTTGCGCGCCACGAAATAACCACGCTAAACCCGGAGCCCCTTCATGATCACGATTCTCTTCGCCCTACTTGCGATCCCTGCGATGGCAGGAAGCGCTGACATTCTAGTGATTGGCGACTCTCACGCCACAGGCTGCTTCGGCACCTCCCTCTACGACCAGCTGGAAACCTTCCGCCCCATCGGTTCAGCAAACAATGCCCGCGTGCACCTCATCGCCACCTGTGGCTCCAGCGTGCTCTCCTGGACCAAAGATCATTCCACGCGCTGTGGTTTTCTAGATTGCGCACCCGGCGCGCCCTGCACTCTCAAAGCTCGCTTTAGCACCACCGGCTCCACCGCCAGCCTCGATAGCCTCTTAGCCAAGCTGAATCCGCGAGTCACTGTGGTGGCCCTAGGGTCAAATATGCTCAAATGGGGCTGGAGAAATTCGCAAGCCCAGGTGGCCGGTTTGATTGCCACCATCCACTCCAGAAAAAGCGCCTGCCTCTGGATCGGGCCGCCCACACCCGGCCTACAGGGCTCGAGCTGCGTGGCTAAGGGTAAATACGATGAGTATATAGAAAAAATGAAAGCCTTCGTGGAAGGCCTCGGCTGCGCCTTTGTGCATAGCGGAGACTATACCGAGAGTGCGCGGGTGCCAGCTTCCGATCCCCAGTGCATGCACCAAGGCTGCAAATCTGCTACAGCTTGGGCCGCAGAAGCGTACCGCACAGAGATCCAAGACGTGCTCCATCGTTTTTTCTAATACATCTCATAGGTAAGCAGGCGGCACTCAATCGGGCCATTCCAGAGCGGGATCCGCCTCGTGGCCCGCAGGCCAATCGATTTGGCGAGCTCAGAGCTCCCCGTGAACACCCCACCCTTCCAGCCCTTGAGCTGCTGCTTAAAGGTGTCACCAATAGATTTGTAGAGCGCCTTCAATTCCTCCACATCGCCGAGCCGCTCCCCATAGGGTGGGTTCAGCAGCACGAGGCCCGGGCTCGCCCCCGCTGGAGGCAAAAAATCGCCAAACGGCTTACGGGAGAAATCCACCTCGTCGCCTATGCCTAAGGCTTTCAGCGAGCGCCGCGCCTGGCGGATGGCTTCGGCATCGGCGTCCATGCCAAAGAGCTGGCCCTTGCGTAGAGGCACGCGCTTCGCCTCGGCGGCGGCCAGGTGCTTTTCCCAGCGCGGTTTGTGGAAATCCGGCCAGTGCATGAACAAAAATCTTTCCCTCAAGGAGCCGGGCGCGGTGTTCGTGGCGAGCAGGGCCGCCTCGGCCAGCAGCGTGCCGGAGCCGCACATGGGATCTACGAAGGTAGAATTTGGGTCCCAGCCCGCGAGCTGGATCAGGGAGGCCGCGAGGGTTTCCTTGAGCGGGGCCTGGGCATCGCCCGCGCGGTAGCCACGTTCGTGGAGCGAAGCCCCGGTGGCATCCATATTCAAGGTGCAAACGCCATCGCGGATATAGAGCACGATGCTGATGTCGGGGTCCTCGGCGTTCACGTCGGGGCGGGCACCGGTTTTTTCGCGCATCCGGTCCACGATCGCGTCCTTGGCTTTTAGTTTGGCGTAGTGTGAATGCGAGAGCGAAGGGCTCTTGCGGCCGCTGATCGTGCAGTCCACGGCGAAGGTGAGGCCTTTTTGCAAAAAGGTCTCCCAGCGAAATTTGCTGAGATTTTCGTACAAATCCTCGGGAGTGCGGCAGGGGAAGGAGCGCAGGGGCAAAAAGATGCGGTTCCCGGTGCGCAGCCAAAGGTGGGCGAGATAGAGGGTGTCTTGGTCGCCCTCGAAATAGAGCCCGCCCGGCACTTTTTCGGTGCTGGTGGCGCCGAGTGCGCTCACTTCCGCCTCGACGAGCTCTTCCACGCCGCGGGCACAGGTCACAAAATATTTGCTCATGGGCTTTTTTGTCATGAGGCCCTGCACTGTGGCAAACTAAAAGACGCATGGAAGACCTCTCTCTCCGCGAAAAATGGACCTCCCAACGCAACCAGCTCTTTTGGCAACTGCGCTCGAAGCTGCGTTTCCAGCGGCCGGGCTATGCAGAAAAAAGCGGAGACTATGCGGTGCCGATCATGGCGGCAAAGTTTGCCAAGCAGCTACGGCCCTTCGCGGATAAGCTCGCGCCCAGAGCCTTGGAGAAAAACCTGCATACCCTCTGGATGCTGGAAACCATGGGGGTAAAGCCCACGGTGCTGCAGATCCTCGAGCCCGGCTGCCAGGATTTTTCGCGTCTGCCCGCGCTGGCCACTTTTTTTTCGCAGGCCGAGATCACGGGCCTTGAGATCGATCCCTACCCCATCCTCAGCGATCTCCACTCGCGTGCCGACAAAGCCGCCTACTACCAAAGCCTATTGCCCGCCCGCACCGCCCACTACCAGGCGGGAGATTTTTTTCATTGGCAGGGAGGCTATGATCTCCTGCTCTGTTTTTATCCCTTCGTCTCCCTCTATCCCGCTCTCGCCTGGGGGCTGCCGGCCCGCTATGGCAGCGCCGCTTCCTGGATCGAGTC
Organism: Bdellovibrionales bacterium; assembly: GCA_021730855.1. Lineage (GTDB taxonomy): Bacteria > Bdellovibrionota > UBA1018 > CAIPTA01 > CAIPTA01 > JAKFYM01. The sequence goes on along the minus strand of JAKFYM010000183.1, from coordinate 1,304 downwards.
CATCCTGCGCACCCTGAAGGTGGGGGGCGAAGCCCTGCTTGTGCACCAAGGCCCCTGGGAAGAGGAGAGCTTCGACGAAGCCCGCGCGGCCCTCGAGCCGCCGCTCCGTCTCCTGCGTCGCGAGGTGCTGACTTGCCCCTTCTATGCGCATCCCTACCCTGTGTGCGCCAGCCTCTACCGCCGCGAAGCAAGCGCATCCAACTAAGATCCTCGCGGTCCTGCGTCTTTCGCGAAACCCGCGGATTTGCTAGGATGCCCTATGGACAAAGAACTCGCAGAACTCGTCAAAACGCCGGAACTCTCCCCCCTCGAGACGATGCGCCACTCGGCCGCGCACGTGATGGCCCATGCGATCACCCGCCTCTACCCGGGGGCGCAATTCGGAGTGGGCCCGCATATCGACAACGGCTTCTACTACGACGTGCTCTTCCCCACGCCCGTGACCGAAGAGGTGCTGCCCGCGATCGAGGCCGAGATGAAAAAAATCATCAAGGACGGAAAATCCTTCGAGCGCACCCAGCTCAGCCGCGAAGAGGCGCTCGATTTTTTTGGCAAAAAAGGCCAGCAGTTCAAGCTCGAGCTGATCCGCGACCTCAACCTCCAGAACGTGAGCCTCTATACCGAGGGCGAGTTCACGGACATGTGCCAAGGCCCTCACGTGCGCCGCACCTCCGACATCAAGGCCTTCAAGCTCACCCACCTGGCTGGTGCCTACTGGCGCGGGAATGAAAAGAATCCGATGCTCACGCGCATCTACGGCCTTTGCTACTCCTCGCAAAAAGAGCTCGAAGACTACGTGACGATGATGGAAGAGGCCAAAAAGCGCGACCACCGCAAGCTCGGCAAAGAGCTCGATCTCTTCAGCTTCCACCAAGAAGCCCCGGCCATGCCCTTCTTCCACCCCAAGGGCACGGTGGTCTACAATAGTCTCCAGAACCTGATCCGCCGCCTCTACGTGAAGTATGGCTACGATGAGGTGATCACGCCCCAGGTGCTCGACGTGGAGCTCTGGCATAAGTCCGGCCACTACGAGAACTACAAAGAGAATATGTATTTCTCCCAGCAGGACGAGCGCCAGGTGGCCGTGAAGCCGATGAACTGCCCGTGCCACGCCCTGATCTTCGCCACCAAACAGCACTCCTACCGCGAGCTGCCGATTCGTTATGCCGACTTCGGCCGCCTCCACCGCTACGAGCGCTCCGGCGCCACGGCCGGCCTCATCCGCGTGCGTTCCTTCTGCCAGGACGATGCCCACATCTTCTGCACCGAGGAGCAGATCGGCGACGAAGTGAGCCGCGTGGTGG